>CAZZEV010000045.1:0-3120 GCA_964653305.1 uncultured Cellvibrionaceae bacterium
AAGCCTTCTGCCAAACAGGCCGCAATCGCACGGTTGGAATTAATCGATTCGCTACCGCCGCGTAAAATCGCCGCGTTGCCTGATTTCAAACACAAGCTAGCTGCATCAATCGTCACGTTCGGGCGCGACTCATAAATAATGCCTACTACGCCGAGCGGCACGCGCATTTTGCCCACTTGAATACCGCTTGGGCGATAGCTCATATCGGTGATGGCACCGCAGGGATCAGACAACGCCGCGACTTGGCGTAGGCCTTCAATCATGGCATCAATCGTCGCCGGCTTAACCGCCAAACGGTCGATCATCGCTGGGTCCAATCCATTGGCCTTAGCGGCCGCCAAATCTTTTTGATTTTCGGCCACCAAGGTGATGCGATTGCTATTCAATGCGTCGGCAATTGCCAAGAGCGCCTTGTTTTTCACGCCAGTGGAAGCTGCGGCAATAGCTCGCGACGCTTTGCGGGCATTGCGGCCAAGCTCGGCCATATAGTCTTTTACGTCCATCACATCTGCCATAACTTACAACTCAATTCTTGAAAGCAAAATAAGGCGGCGATTATACCCTGATTAGTCAACGCTTTTGGGGCTTAAGGTGAGTATTTATGCTGGCAAATGTGTAAAAAGTCCGCGCCAATTTCAGCAGCGATTCAGCTTCGTCGTCTTATTCTGCAACTGAGCCTTGAGCTTATTGAAGCCAAGCGTCAATTCCTTGCTAGAAACCCGTTAGAGGAAAGTCGCCATGAAAAATCGTCATGTTGTAAACACCGTTCTTGCCGTCACCATGGGTATGTTTATGGCCAGCTGCGCATCTGCAGACCACGGTCATAGACGTCATCACCATCACGCCGAGACTTACGTAAGCTACGAATACGATTCTTATGGCGACTTTGGTCGTGTGGTTGCAGCTCGCCCGATTTACCGCCAAGTCGCAATTGATGTACCGCGCGAATCTTGCCGCGTACAAACTGTAGCGCGCGAACGCCGCAGCGGAGACTCTTTTGGCGGAACCGTTGTCGGCGGATTGGTGGGCGCGGCCATAGGCCATGAACTTGGCAACGGTCGCGGTTCAGCAACTGCCGTAGGTGGTTTGATCGGTGCATCAATTGGGAATGAAGCCGGCAGCCGTCGCACCGTTCGCTACCAAGATGAAGAAGTGTGCCGTACAAGTTATCGTACCGAGTATGAGCAGCGCATTATTGGTTATGATGTAAGCTATAAATACCAAGGTCGTATTTACCAAACGCGTACCGACCGCCACCCTGGTGACCGAATCGCGGTTTCGGTTCGCTCACGAGATTATTAACAGATTTTTTGTAGTAGTTTTTTGCGGTAAGTCTTTTTAAAAGTTGCGAATAAACGGAAGATTCATAACCATTGATTGGCAGCCCCAAAAGAGACATTGAATTTTTTCGACCAGGAAGCGATAGTGTTCTGCCGCTCGCCCGCTGTGGTGTAGTTTTAAAACCCGTTCCAGCGCCAGCAATGCGCTGGAACGCAAATAACAACTAGGCTACCGACAACATTCAGGCTATAGGCAATTGAACTGAGAGATGCGAGGAATCGCCATGCATGCTTCCCCAATATTATCGCTAAAACAGCTGCTATCCCCCTTGGTGATGGCAGCGCTTTTAGCTGCGCCCTGCGCCTTCGCAAAAAAAGATTTATTTGCCACCGAACCGGGCGCAAAAAATGCGCCTGCAGCACAACAACTTGCGCCTACCAGCAGCGCTGCGAGCGAAGACTCCAAAACAGATACCAACACGCAAAGTGAAACAGCTAAACCTAATGATGCTACGGTGAACCCTGCGCAAGCGCCCAGCACAGAGATCAAAAAAGAGGTTTCAGAAAACCCAAAAGAGCTGTTAAGCCATAAAGACCCATCACCACAAAAAGAAGCACCCGCTGCAAAAGAACCTTCTGCCATAGAAGTTCAATTAGCGCGATTGAAACGCAATTTAACCAAAACCAAAAATGATTTGTTTGGTAGCAAAGAGTCGTCCGATAAAAAAATGGCGGCAGCACCAGCTATAGAACCGCAACTGGCCGACAGCGCATCAGCAGAGGAAGAAGCTAAAACCGAGGTGGCAACTATATCTGCTACCGAAGCCGCGCAGCGCGCACAAACGTTTGCCGAAGGCCAAGTCATTAATGTTCGTAAGTATTCTGAAGACGATAAACCGCGCTACGCCGTAAAACTTTTACAAAAAAATGGGCGTATGAAAACCATTAATTTGGATGCGGTTAACGGCGCCCTCATTGAAGAAACTCCACAATAATTTCAGCAACCAACAAGGAAAATGATCCATGCGTTTATTAATTGTTGAAGATGAAAAAAGTCTACGCGAGCAAATCGAGCAGATTGTTATCAGCGAAAAGTACGCCTGCGATACCGCCGCTGATGGCCGCGAAGGTTTATTTTTAGGCAGCGAATATGACTACGACCTCGCCATTATCGATTTAGGTTTACCGTTGCTAGACGGCACGCAATTAATCAAACAATTGCGCGCAAAAGATCGCAATTTTCCGATTTTAATTTTAACCGCGCGCGGCAATTGGCAAGATAAAGTGGAGGGCTTGGAAGCCGGTGCAGATGATTACCTGACCAAACCTTTTCACCCAGAAGAATTGCGCGCGCGGTTACATGCGCTATTACGTCGCGCCAGCGGTCACGCCGCGCCTGTGTTGCGCTACGGCCCTATCGCCATAGACACCAGCGCGCGCCGCGTACACCGTGATGAAGTAGAAGTAGAGCTCACCAGCTTTGAATACAACACTCTGACCTACTTGGCGTTGCACGCAGGTAAAAATATTTCTAAAACTGAACTCACCGAACATTTATACGCACAAGATTATGATCGCGACAGCAATGTGATTGAGGTGTTTGTCGGCCGTTTGCGCAAGAAGCTCGATCCAGATGGCAGCTTGAATTTAATTAGCACCCAACGTGGTTTGGGCTATCGCTTCAACGTTTTTAAAGCATAAACGTGCCCACACCGCTGCTCAGCAAAAAATTAACCTCTATTAGGGCGCGCTTATTTTTTGCGTCTGCGTTGTTACTGCCGGTGTTTTTAGGCGTGACCGGTTTTTTTCTGGATCGCGCCTTTCAAGAAAGCCTGCTTAC
>CAZZEV010000045.1:3130-13968 GCA_964653305.1 uncultured Cellvibrionaceae bacterium
AAAATGAAAAGCCGCGGCTGATTATGCCCAAAGAATTAAAAGATAAGGATTTCGAACGTATCAACTCTGGCCTGTACGCCTATTTATTTAACGACAAAAAAGAATTGGTGTGGCAATCCAATTCCACGTCTCTACAGACCCCACCTACTTACGATCAAATATCACCAAAGCTAAACGCCAGTGAATCTGCCGAAATCATTTTCGAGCTGGATAACGAAAATTATTTCCTCGCCTACTCGGATATTTTTTGGGAAGTGGCTAAAAATCGCGAAGTGCCCTTTCGCTTTGTGGCGGTGCATGACAGCGAAGATTTTATCGCCGAAAAAAATGCCTATCGCAATCAACTTTGGCAGTGGCTGGGCGCTGTTGGTGTTTTATTATTGATCGCCCAAACGGCGATTTTACGCTGGGGCTTACAACCACTGAAAAAATTAGCCAAGGCGCTCAGCGCCATGCAAAGTGGGGATACCCGCGATATTGAAGGTGATCACCCCGATGAGCTGCAAGATATAGTCGATAATCTCAACCAAGTATTGGCACGCGAGCAAGCGCTGCGGCAGCGCTATCGCAATAGCTTAAGCGACCTTGCGCACAGCTTGAAAACGCCGCTGGCGGTGATGCAAGCCAAACTCAGCCAAGCTTCTGCCGATGCAGAGTTACAGCAACTCGCCGCCGAACAAGTTGCGCGCATGAATCAAGTAGTGAGCTACCAATTGCAGCGCGCCGTCTCCAGCCAACAACAAGGCAGCCACCAGCGCACGGAGCTTGAACCCATAGTGCTGCGTCTAGTCAATGCACTGCAAAAGGTGTACGCCAACAAAGCGATGAAAATACAAACCTCTTTAGCGGCACATTCTGTATTTGCTGGCGACGAGCAAGATCTGATGGAAGTTATAGGAAATATCACTGAAAACGCGTTTAAATACGGTAAATCTCACGTATCCATTCACAGCGAAATCAAAGATAAACATTTACTCATTTGTATTTCCGACGACGGCCCCGGCATCCCCGCCGAACAGCAAAGCCGCATTCTCGAACGCGGGCATCGTCTGGATACCAATATCCCCGGCCAAGGCATAGGCCTTGCGGTCGCTGCCGACATTATCCACAGTTATGCTGGCCAGCTTAAGGTAAATCGCTCTACTTTAGGTGGCGCAGAATTCCAGTTACTACTTCCCACCGTAAGCTAAACCTCATACCGCCTTTTATACCCATGTCGCGGCGAATCTCCTAGACGCGCTTCTCCATATCCGCCGCCGTGTGCGATATATCGCACACTCACTACCTCACCTGCCTCACACGATTCTTAGGCATTGCCGACTATAGTTCGCACCCACAAGCGCGAATAATGGTAACCATAGCAACTCATCAAGGACTCTACCGATGAGCCGCTTACATCATTCACTTTTAAGATCGCCCCGCAGAGGATCCATCATGGAGAAGAAGACCATGTCATCCAGAACCTGTATTGCCGTAGATTCAACATGCGATTTACCCGCAAAGTTTATTCAACAACACAATATTGAAGTACTGCCTATCTATATTAATTATGATGGTGGTCAGGCGTTGGATTATCGCGACCCGCAAACAATGTTGGATTTCTACAAGAATCACTCCAAAGAACAATTCGGTTTAGCGCAATCTGATCCATTGTCAGTCAATGACATGACCCATATTTTAAAAGAGCGCCTGCTACCCAATTATGATTTAGTACAAGTCGTTACCATCAACAGTAAAAAAAGCGATGTCTACAAACGAGTATCTGAAGCGGCGTTGGTGAATGAGCCAAAATTCCGCGAGCTAGAAAAAAATGAAGGCCGCGTGCCTTTTAGAATTCGCCTGTACGACAGCATGTCCATGTTTACCGGACATGCATTATTGGTATATGAATTGGTTAAGAAAATACATATCGAGAATTTGCCGCTCAACAAATCTATTCGCGTTATCGACAATATGCGCGATCAAGTTTATGGCTATTTAATTCCGAATGATTTGTCGTATATGCGCGACCGTCGCCACTTGCGCAAAGGCGACAACAATATTTCGTGGATTAATTTTAAATTGGCCAGCGCCTTAAATCTGCGCCCAATTGTACAATTACACCGGGGTACTACCGATAAAATTGATACAGGCAAAGGCTTTTTAGGCGCGCTTGAGAAATTGTTGGATCACGTGCGCAAACAAGTGATGCAAGGCTTAACGAGCGATGTAATCGCCATGAGCTACGGCGGCACACTGGATGAAATTAAAGATGAACCCGTGTTGGTAGAATTCCGTGAGTTCTGCAAACAACACGACGTTAAAACCATGTTGTCGATGATGAGTATGACCGGCGCGATTAATGTTGGGCCAAAATCTTTTGCGTTGTCATTTGCAACGGATAAAGAGTTGGTTTAAAACAGGTTAGCAACACAAATAAAAGCGCCGATCAAATGATCGGCGCTTTTATTTTATGGATTAGCAATCAAGCATCATAGCCGTTAGGATTTTTTTCCTGCCAGCGCCATGCATCTTGCATCATGCGCTCCAAACCAAACCTGGCCTCCCAACCCAACTCTGTTTTTGCCTTGGTTGCATCCGAGTAGCAGCTGGCAATATCGCCGGGGCGACGCGGAGAAATTTTGTAAGGCACCTTGCGACCACTCGCTGCTTCAAACGCACTCACCATTTGCAATACTGAATAACCAGCGCCAGTACCCAAATTGTAAGCACGGCAACCTGCACCTGATTTTTCCAAACCTTTAAGTGCAGCTACGTGCCCCAAAGCCAAATCCACCACATGAATATAATCGCGCACACCAGTACCATCCACGGTGTTGTAATCATCACCAAATACAGCGAGCTGCTGCAACTTGCCAATCGCCACCTGCGCAACATAGGGCAACAAATTGTTGGGAATACCTGCAGGGTCTTCGCCAATCAAACCACTTTCGTGCGCGCCCACAGGGTTGAAGTAGCGCAGCAGACTGATATTCCATTGATTGTTCGGTGACTTTGCAATATCGCGCAGAATCTCCTCAACGATAAGCTTGCTGCGGCCATAGGGATTTGTTGCCGAAGTCGCAAAGCTCTCGTCGATAGGTACACTGACGGGGTCGCCGTATACCGTGGCCGATGAGCTGAAAATTAGCTTCCAGACCTTAAACTCTTCCATCACTTCAGTGAGAGACAAGGTTCCCGCCACGTTGTAGCGGTAGTATTTCATTGGCAACTGGCTGGATTCGCCCACCGCCTTCAAACCTGCGAAGTGCATAACGGCTTCAAACGAATGCGCTGCAAAGACTTTGCGCATAGCGTCTTTATCGTTGATGTCCGCTTTATAAAATACGGGTTCAAAGCCAGAAATTTGCGCAACGCGCTTGAGGGATTCTTCTTTGCTGTTGCAGAGGTTATCTACAACCACAGGCAAATAACCGCTATTAATAAGTTCAACACAGACGTGACTACCGATAAAACCTGCGCCGCCAGTAACGAGAATAGCGGGGCGCGTTGAGGCACCTGATTGGCTTACAGAGGGAGAATTCATAGTGAGATGTCCTTAAAATTCAGAATGGCCACTAAGGCAAGCTGGCAGTATACCTGTTAATCCCTTTCTTGAGAATAAATCATATTATTCTTATTTTATAAGCATTGCTTCCATGCCGAAATAAAAAAGGGCAAGCCGAAGCTTACCCTTTTTGTTGTTACAGATATCAGACAATACAAACCAAGAGCGAATTACTTGATTGGCAAAGTAAAGCCAACAACAAAGTTCACTTCATCAGCAACTGTACCATCAACATCATCAACGATTTTACCGAGTGTGAAACTCAATTTGTCGTTGTAAGCATAGGTCAGGTCAATGTGGGCAGCAGCGTCTTTATGCTTGCCGTATTTACCAGTAAAGCTTCCAAAAGTAGCCGCCAAAGTCATGTAAGTGTAATCAGAATCTACGTCGTCGTAGTAAGTGAAGGCTACTGGGCCGTAGCCGATCATACCTACAACTTCTGCCAAATCACCTGGGCTCAGTGGATCTGGAGTCGCGTCCATTGGAACGCCAGCAAGGTAAGTAGTCACAGATTTTGGCTTCGGATAAGAGTAAGTCCAGTAGCTCAAATCGTATTTGAAGTCACCAACAGAACCGCCGTAACCGGCATACAAGTCGTATTCTTGACCCATGGTTCCGTCACCTGAGCCGCCCCAAATACCGGCATAGAATCCGCTTTCGCTGTACTTCAAATCACCCCAAACAGAAGCACCACCACCCAAATCAAAGCCACGCCAGTAGTACATGTTACCCGCACCAATAGCGGCACTTACTTCAGCATGAGCAGCTGGTACAGCAAAACCAGCCATGGCAGAAAGAGCGATTGCACTAGCAATTAATTTTTGTTTCATCTTCATGAGTAAATCCTCTAAGTACGTTTCTACATTTAGTTGTTTTGAGGCAGTCGAATCATTTAGAACGACATGACTAGGACTTTGCAGATAGCACGCCAACTTTATATTCTCCTTATTTTTCATGACGTTAAGAGCTAAATACCATCTTGCATACAAAATAATATACCAAAACAAGCACCACTAAGGAGCATGAATATGCACTTCAGAAAGCCTTCGTGCACCAAATGGAGTCATTTGAATTTATCAACTTGGCTTTTCAACATAAGAATAGGATCTTCATGCCAAACACGCCTTCTCAAACACGCAAAAAATATATTTTCAGTAGAGAGATCCAAATACAAAAGCAAAGCCACCACGACCAGGCCAGCCCCCACCCAAAGCTGCAAACTCAAGCATTCATCCGCAACCCAAGCACCTAACATAAGTGCGAGCACGGGCGTCATAAACGTAATAAGCGATACTGCAGTGGGCGACATTTTGGCCAGCACATAAAAAAATAAAGCTGCACCAACCAAAGATCCAAATACCGACAAATAACCCACAGCTGCAAGTGATTTCATTGAAATACTTGCAGGAATATGGCCATCCACATACCACCACATCAACAACAAACCAGGCAATGCAA
Organism: uncultured Cellvibrionaceae bacterium; assembly: GCA_964653305.1. Classification (GTDB taxonomy): domain Bacteria; phylum Pseudomonadota; class Gammaproteobacteria; order Pseudomonadales; family Cellvibrionaceae; genus Cellvibrio. The sequence continues at coordinate 8,136 of CAZZEV010000045.1, forward strand.
ACAACAGAGTTCCGATCGCCTGATTAAATGCATCCACTTTTACATTGAGCTTTTTAACTAAAACACTGCTAAAACCAAATAAAAAACAAGACAGTAAAATACCAGCAATGCCGTACACAGATTTCAAACTGAATTGAATTTGGTGATGAAAAATAACCACCAAACCAAACAATGCCAACAACAAAGCAATAACGCGCCGCACAGTGAAGGGGTTGTGCTTTAGCAATACCAATGTCATCAAGCCCATAACAAACGGTGACATAGCAAACACAACTGCAACTAATCCCGAAGGGATAAATTGCGCAGACCAATAGACCACAGGCATATTTGGGAAAATACCAATAGCGCCCGCAGCGTAAACCTGCCAAACCTTAGCTTCTGCAAAAAGTTTGCGGCGCAAAGCAAGATTGATAACCAAACCAAGTGCAAGCGCAACTGACATGCGCAACAAAACCGCGGCGATAAAACTTAAACTATCGCTACTCCATTGAATAGTTAGCGGTGTAGTAGCCCAAATAAGCACTACCGAAATATAGGCGAGTAAAACTGCCATGCGCTTGCTCCTTTGCTAGGCGAAAAAAGCCTTACAATAAAAAGTTTCGCAATAAAGATTTTTATTGCGAGCACAAGGGCTGCAAGAGAAAACACGCGGCAATTTTATGAAACAAAATAAAAAGGCCGCAGGTTTTATGCTGCGGCCTTTGATAAATCAGAGAATAATTAAATCAATTTCATTCTCGCTCAAATTCCGCAAATAAAAATGCGACGACGGCCCAAAATAGGGGTCGTAGTGCGCAAATTCGTTTGGCAGAATGATGTAGAGACATAAACAAAATCTTGGTTAAATTAAAGTCAATTGACTGTAAATGATCCTTACAACTTTCTCAACCCCTCGCGGTTATAAAAGGTGAATATTTTTTTATAAGGGTAAATCACCTATACTCATCGGCACATTTCCCAAGGTCAGCTTATGAAAACCTATCTCGTTGGTGGCGCAGTGCGCGACAAATTACTTGGCTACCCCTACCATGAAAAAGATTGGGTTGTGGTAGGCGCCACGCCCGAAATAATGGAGCAGCAAGGCTTTACACCTGTAGGTAAAGATTTCCCTGTTTTCCTGCACCCCAAAACCAAAGAAGAATACGCACTCGCGCGAACCGAACGCAAAACCGGGCGCGGCTATGCCGGCTTCAGTTTTTATTGTGGTGAAGATGTCACACTCGAAGATGATTTAATTCGCCGCGATCTCACCATTAACGCCATGGCAGAAGATGAAAATGGCTTAGTAATAGATCCTTATGGCGGCCAGCAAGATATTGCCAACAAAAAACTGCGTCATGTATCAAATGCCTTTCTAGAAGACCCTGTTCGCATTTTACGCATTGCGCGCTTTGCCGCGCGCTACCATCATTTTGGTTTTACCATTGCTGATGAAACTAATGCGCTAATGCGCGAAATGGTTAACAACGGCGAAGTCGATCATTTAGTGTCAGAGCGAGTATGGAAAGAAATGGAACGCGCCCTTGGCGAAGCCGCGCCAGATATTTTTATTCAAAGCCTGCGCGATTGCGGCGCGCTCGCGCGCCTATTTCCAGAAATAGACGCGCTCTTTGGTGTGCCGCAAACCGCGATTCATCATCCAGAAATTGATACCGGTATTCATACCTTAATGAGCCTGCAACAAGCAGCAAAAATGACGAACAATATTTGCATTCGCTTTGCAACACTGTTGCACGATTTGGGGAAAGGCACTACCCCCAAAGATGAATGGCCACGCCATATTGCGCACGAAGAACGCAGTATTTCTTTGGTGAAAAATCTCTGTGAACGCATTGCGGCCCCCAAAGATTACAAAGAACTTGCGCTGATTGTTGCGCAGTGGCACACCCACTGCCATCGCGCACTTGAACTTAAACCCGCTACATTATTAAGAACATTGCAGTTGACTGATGCCTTTCGTCGACCAGAGCGTTTCGATCAATTTTTAATGTGCAGCGAAGCCGATGCACGCGGCCGCACCGGCTTTGAAAACCGCGACTATCCACAAGCTAATTATTTTCGCGGAGCTTTAGCGGAATGCCAAGGCATTAACGCAAAAGAAATTAGCGAACGCGGCTTCATCGGTAAAGAATTTGGCGATGAAATAAATCGCCTGCGCTTGACTGCACTAACAGATTACAAAAATAACTTTAACGCAAATAAGAGTGAACCATCATGATACGCGCACAACTACTCACCACCGCAGGCGATTGGCTTATGGGCGGCGAAGAATTGATTGCACGCTGGCAAGCCGATCATTGCGGTTATATTTGGATTGATTTAGAAGGTGAACGTCCAGCGGATGAAAAGACCATTTTGCAATCGCTAGGCTGCCATCAACTGGCAATTGAAGATGTGCAGCGCTATCGCCACCCACCCAAAACAGAAACCTTTGATAACCACACACTGATTTTGTATCGCGGCCTAAGCGAATTTAAAAAAGATCTCACTTTTAAACAAATGACCATCGCACTCTTTGCTGGCGATAGATGCTTGATCAGTTGCCACCAGCGCCCATCGCGCGGGGTTACTTATTTTTGGGAGCACGCACAACCAGAAAACTTATTAGTCAGCCCCGGTTTATTAGCCTCAAAAATCATGCGTTTTTCAGTGGGCTGCTACGTAGATTCTATTTTGGAGTTCGAGCCTTCGCTCAACGAGCTGGAAGACTCCATGCACGAAAAACCTGATGATGATGTGATGCGTGAGGTGATTGCCTATAAATCACGCCTGCGCAAACTCAAGCGAATTTTTAGCTATCATGAACGGCTTGTAGCCAATCTTCTAAAAGATATTCCGCAGCGCTTAATTGATGAAGACGGCGATATAGAACATGGCCTGCAAGATTTATTTGAACGCTGCGAGCGCTTAAATAGCTTGTGCACCATGTACTTTGAAATTTGTGGCGATTTAATTAACGGCTATTTGTCTATCACTTCACACCAACTTAATAACACAATGAAAGTACTCACGGTTATTACTGCGATTTTTGTACCACTTACCTTTATTGTCGGAGTCTACGGCATGAACTTCGATAACATGCCCGAACTGCATTGGCAATATGGGTATTTTTATATCTTGGGTGGTATGCTGACGATTGCATGCTTGTTTGGCGGTATAGCTTATAAAAAATGGCTGTAAGGGCAATGGACGAAATACACAACCCAACAGAAACTTTCGTTTACTATCTTGAGCGTTTGCAAGGTTTGATCGAAAAAATTGAAAGATTTTGTGGAGACGACATCAATATTCTAGATGCTAGCTTGCATAAAGACATGCTGCCATTTACTAATCAGGTAACTACAACTGCCAACTTTGCGCTGCGCGCTTGCTGTCCACTCGCAGGGCGCAAAATAGTTTCGTTCCAACAAAATCAATCCAGCTTTTCGGCATTAACACAATGCATTACGGATACCATTGCTTATCTTACCGCTATCCCCTTAACAGAATTTGATCGCACTGCCACTGAAATATATCGCGAGCAAGCCGGTTTTACGGAAGTGGCTTTGCCGCGCGATAAATTTCTTCAGCTCTACATTCTGCCTAACTTCTATTTTCATTTCTCAATGGTGTACGCCATAGCGCGCAACCGTGGAATTCCACTCAGCAAGCAAGATTATGATGGTTACCATCAATACCCAGAAGGATTTTCGTTTGTGAAGTAGTAATGCGATGAGGTGCAAGCAAAAAGAGTTAAGTTAGAGGAGAGTTATCTTCCACAAAACCTGAGTATTTTGATCGTAACTCGCCCATAGTTCTGCGTAAGATTTTTTTAAGTATGGATGCAATGCGTCTGGAGCAAGCTCTGACAGGGGCAAAAGTACAAACGCATTCTCAGTAATTTCTGCGCGCGGCAACTCCACGCCAGCCTCAATTCCCACAAAATCGCCGTAGGTGAGAATATCTATATCCAAAGTGCGAGGGCTATATTTAGGACCGGTACGCACGCGGCCATTTTCGTCTTCGATTTTCTTGAGGGCTTCCGATAGCACGGCAATCGTTAAATCAGTTTGCAGCGAAACTACTAAATTATAAAAGTTACTACCCTTAAAACCGACTGACTCACTTTCATAAATATTAGAAAGCTTTAAATCGCCAAAGAGTTTTTTTAATGCATCTAGGCCCGCGCGAATATTTTTTTCTCGGTCAAGATTACTGCCCAAGCCTAAAAAAACTTGAGTCACGCGGGCTGCTCCGCACTCAGCTGAGCACCGCGCTCAATAATTACACCAACTGATCTTGCGCCTAAGACTGCATTTGGCTTGGTTAACTGCAACCTCACCCAAGGCACTTTAAATTCCGTGCGAATTAAGGTAGCAACATCTTCCGCGAGCGTTTCAATTAGTGCAGTGTGATTCGACTCAACGTATGACGCTACACGCAATGAAACCGCGTGATAGTTAACAGCGAATTGTAGATTATCGGTTGCGGCTGCCTGATGAATATCCGTCGCCATCTCAATATCAAACACCAAGGTTTGTTTGATCTGACGCTCCCAATCGTACACACCTACAATCGTATCAACACGCAAATCGCGAATAAAAACAAGATCCATAACCTAATCGCTAAATAAAATTAAACATAAAAATCTAGAGCGGTGGCAAGCTATTCAGTGGCCAGCGCGCTTTCACATTAACAGCCAGCGATTCGTGCTGCCCCGCCAATAAACGCTGGCACCCAGCGTACGCAATCATAGCGCCATTATCGGTACAAAATTCGTGGCGAGCATAAAATACTTTTGCCTGTATTTTTGCCAGTGCTATTTCCAAATCAGCGCGTAATTTTTTATTCGCCGAGACACCACCTGCAATCACCAAGGTTTTTAATCCGGTTTGCTCCAGCGCGCGCTTGCATTTAATCACCAAGGTTTCCACCACGGCGGTTTGAAACGCGCAGGCAATATCTGCACAGGTTTGATCGTCGGGCAATCCATTTTCTAATTTGTGCGCAGCGACCGTGGTGAGGGTGTAGGTTTTTAATCCGCTAAAACTAAAATCCAAACCCGGGCGATCTACCATGGGACGAGGAAAAACAAATCGTCCCTCTACGCCCGATTCTGCCAACTTGGCCACTTGCGGGCCGCCGGGATAATCCAAATCGAGCATTTTGGCGGCCTTATCAAAAGCTTCACCTGCGGCGTCATCCAAAGACTCGCCCAATAACTCGTAAACACCGATGGCATCCACTTTTACCAGCTGCGTGTGACCGCCCGACACCAATAAGGCGACAAATGGAAATTCCGGCGGATTATTTTCCAACATAGGCGCCAGTAGATGACCTTCCATATGATGAACACCAATCGCCGGCACATTCCACGCATAGGCGAGCGAGCGCCCCATGGACGCGCCCACCATAAGCGCACCAATTAAACCGGGGCCAGATGTATAGGCGACACCATCAATATCTGCCGATGTTGAACCACTTGCAGCAAGAACCTCATTAATCAAGGGGAGGATTTTGCGCACATGGTCGCGCGAAGCCAATTCAGGCACTACACCGCCATATTCGGCATGTAAGGCGATTTGACTGTAGAGGGTATGGGCAAGCAGGCCGCGCTCGCTGTCATAGACCGCGACACCGGTTTCATCGCAGGAGGTTTCCAAGCCAAGAATTCGCATAGCGGGTTAAATTGCTCTAGCTAAAGATTAGGGCGGCATAATAAAGGAGATAGCACCACAAAAATAGAAGTTTGATCGTTCCCAAAATACCATCTTGATGGTTGCAGCCAAAATCATATGGGTATAGAATCCGCACCCCTCGGATACATTGTCGTTTAACGTGAAAACGGGGCGAT
>CAZZEV010000045.1:13978-15393 GCA_964653305.1 uncultured Cellvibrionaceae bacterium
CCTCAAGACATCATTTTTCAGAACAAAACAGGTCATAACATGCCTTCAGTAAAACTTAAAGAAAACGAACCCTTTGACGTAGCTTTGCGTCGTTTTAAACGTGCTTGTGAAAAAGCAGGTATTTTGGCTGATGTTCGCGCACGCGAATGCTACGAGAAGCCAACCACTATTCGTAAACGTGACGCTGCTGCTGCAGTTAAGCGCCACGCTAAAAAGGTTCAACGCGAATCTAAAAAGTTTACCCGCCTGTACTAAGTTACAGCTGGTTGACTGCGTAAGACTTTAACGAGTTAAGCGCTGCGTAATAAGTGATGCCTTGAAAACCGCGACTCACCCAGTGATTCGCGGTTTTTTGCTGCCTGAAATTCAGGATTTAATCTGCATTAAGCCCCATAAAATGTGCAATCGCCTGATAAGCCTCATCGTTAGGCTCTGGAATACGGTCATAAATCGCATTGTGATCACGGTTCGCAATGACTTTAAAGCTCGCCTTATCGGTTTTGGCTAACTGCACAAACTGCGCATACATCAACTGGTTTTCCTCCAAACGGGCTGGCCAATCGTGGTCGCCAATCAGTAATAACAATCTCGGAATATCCTTGCGTACGTAATGCGACGGTGCGGCATCATCAGCAACGAGTGGTAGATCACTCAAACCACGCTCTTTGCGCACATTGAAATGGGTTGTCATTTGGCCGCTCAATGAAACAAAGCCTGCGATTGCTGTAACACTTATACCTTGTGCTTTTAGATAGCGTTCATCCATTCCCAGCATGGTAGCGAGATAAGCACCTGCGGAGTGGCCACCGACATATATTCGTTTGGGGTCAGCGCCCGATTTTTCAGCATTGCGAACTGCCCAGGTCACGGCCTGCGCGGCATCTTCGATATAGGCAGGAAACTTAACCTGCGGCGACAGACGATAATCCACATTCGCTACCGCCACACCTTTGGAACGCCAAAAGTCAGCGATACGCCGATCATTTACATAGTTTTTGGTGCCGGACGTGAGGCCGCCGCCGTGAAACCAAACCAATAACGGAAATGACTGTTTAGCATTCGTAGGAAGATATAAATCGAGTTTTCGCGGATTATCTGCTGCATCTGCCCCAGCATAAACAATATCGCGTTTTGTCGGCGCCCACTGCGCCTGATCATCTGCATAGGCAAACTGCATCCAGCACATGATCGACCAAACCAACAAAACGAATTTAATATTTCTCATCACCGAACACTCCGAGCTATTTTTATTGGCCGAAAGACTAACACCCATACTCCCAGCAACCCAAATGTAAACATGTTTACTGGAAACTTCATTCGCAACACAGGATACTAGCCGCCCAACTCAGGGTTTTATCTTTTTATGTCCGGCATGATTCCGCAAAGCTTTATTGACGACCTGCTCGACCGCATCG
>CAZZEV010000046.1:0-9790 GCA_964653305.1 uncultured Cellvibrionaceae bacterium
GACTAGGGCAAAATGAAACAAAAAAGGCAAGTGAAGTATTTACCTTTAAAATTACGAACCTTAGAAACATTCATCTCTATGGATTCAATTCGTCAAACAACATCCAAAGAATTTTTATTCTTTACTGCTTGGCAGCAGTTATTGCAACACTTGCAGCAGTAAACTATATAAATCTCACTACCGCTCGCTTTGCGCGTCGCCAAAAGGAAATATCACTGCGCAAAACCTTAGGCGCAGCCAAAACACAGATTATTGCGCAATTTTTAATTGAATCACTCCTATCCGTAGCCTGTGCACTCTTAATAACCTTTATTATTTTAGAACCTACGCTGCCATGGTTAAGCTCTCTATTAGCACTCAACATAGAACTTAACTATTTTTCTGACCTTAGTTTGCTCGGCATTATTTTCGGCTCCGCGTTAACCTTGGGGCTATGCTCGGGTTTCTACCCAGGTTTTATTCTTTCACGCATTAAACCTGCGGTTATTTTAAAAGCCAATAAATCTCATGAATCATTGGGCAGCATTAAGTTTCGCAACCTGCTAGTGATATTTCAGTTTTCAATTTCCGCAGCAATGCTGGTATCAGTTGGCGTGATTGCCACTCAGTTGCATTCCGCCCTAAACGCAAACTCAGGTTATGACACGAAAAATATCGTCTATCTCATCGACGATAAACTAATCCTTGATAAAGGAACACTCAATAGCCTTAAGCGGAAAATAACAGAGATACCCGGTGTTTTAGCAACATCCAAAACAATGCCCATGCTGCCTGGCTCGCTAAGCGAATTTAAGCCAGTCTATAGGTCAACACAAAAATCGACGGACGCCGTACCTATTACCGTAGCGTTTTTAAACGATGTTGATGAAATAAAGCTTTTAAATATTTCACTCATTGCAGGAAAGAGTTTTGTTCCCCCCAGCGAAGACGGCAACAAACCCAACGTCATTATCAACGAACAAGCCGTTAAGTTTTTGGGTTATGCCTCTGCTGCTGATGCTATAGGCATGACCTTAAATATCAATCTTTTCGGTGCGGAAAATACACCTGCCACCATCATAGGTGTCACATCAAAATTGCAACTGGGCGATTTAAATAAGCCTTCTGGCCCACTTATATTAATGCGCTCACCGGAAGGATGGAGTTTTGAAGCAGGCACCTTAGGCATACGACTTGCTGAAGATGCGAATAGAGCCTCAGTCGTTGCTCAGGCTAAAGATATTTGCAAAAAATTTATTGGAGCAGCCCCGCGTGGTGAGCTATGGCTTCAATCGATGGTAGAGGAACAATACAAAAACCAAATTCTGATTGCCAAATTTGCTTACGCCTTTGCAGCACTCGCCGTTTTTATTAGCTGCTTAGGTTTATACGGGCTTGCTTCTTTCGCCGCCGAAAAACGTACCAAAGAAATTGGTTTACGCAAGGTTCATGGAGCATCCATCCAAGACATCATGCGTCTACTCTTATGGCAATTTACCAAACCCATTGCTCTTGCCAATATCATCGCTTGGCCAATCGCACTCTACGTCATCAACCGCTGGCTAGAAAACTTTAGCCAACGCATTGACCTATGGGTTTGGGGGCCAGTTTATTGCTTGCTCGCAGGCGCCCTCGCCACTGCTATCGCTTGGCTCACCGTCGGCGGGCAAGCTTATTTGGTGGCTCGAGCAAAGCCAGTTACCGCATTAAGAGAGGAATAGAAGCCGGTGGAAAACTTTAGCAAAGCACAGGCGACAATTAATTTATTAATTATTCTTGTCATCACAATTACATTTAGTAGCTGCTCAAGTAATAAATTAAAAAAACCTGCCTATGACAGCATGGCATTAAAAACACTTAAAGCCGCCAACATTCATGACAACTTAGAAGATACCGAAGTATCCGATGAGCTCTATGCGAATATTGTAACCGCCAACAACCTAAACTTTGCTTCAAACCCAACGAGTTACCCGAAGATCCCTGAAAACCCAGGCTGCTCTTTTGTGACTGACCCAACAACAGCATGCTGGGTTATTTCATCTCGATTACCGTCAAGCAGAAGTAGATTTTTTGCATGGGCGCCGACAAATACAAAAGATAGGCAGCCTGAAAAATTAGTAATCTCAATGTTGAGCGATGCATTACATAAAGCAGCTCATAATTTTTATGCTGCGGCAGAAGTATCGACCGATATAGAAAATCCCGGAAAGTTCAAGCTGATAACTCAAAGCAATAATGGGGTGAAGGAAACGTTAGAAATTGATTTTAACCTTAATAGAAAATCAACAACACGAAAAACTCCAGAATTCCTTAAGCAAAGACAATACTCTTCATTCATTGAAACGAGCAGACACATAAATGATAACGAAGGAATTAAGCTTACCTATCATAGTCAAGACCCAACGGCCTTTTTCGTAGAAATCAGCAAACACTTACCAGCGTGGGCGTTTATATACTTAGCCCCAAATATGAAACCCGGTGCAAAAGTTCCTTTGGTTCTTAATCAAGTGAAGATTCATTATCTCATCAAACAAACACAATAACGAAAGAGACACCACATGTTTAAACACCTTCTTATTATTGCTGCGCGAAATTTTTTCAACAATAAAACATCTTCTGCCATAAGTGTTTTAGGCCTATCTATTGGGCTTACAGTAAGCACTATTATTTTCATCATAAATTATAGTGAGCTCACTTGGGATAGCTTTTGGCCAAACGCTAACCGCACCTATAAAATTGAAAGCATTTATGATTTTGAAACAAAAAAGACCAAGTCAGAATCACTATTTAACGCACTAAGGGATCCCCTTAAGGAGTATTTTCCTGAGATACAATATGTAGGCCGAGTGGTAAAGACGCCATCCATTATTCGCAAAGCAGGTGCCGCATCTGAACAGGATGAAAATATTGTTACCGCTATAGATAAGGATATTTTGCACATCTTCCCTCCAATAGTATTGTCGGGCAACTTAGATCATTTTTACAAAGATAACAAAGCCGTTATTTTAAGCAGATACAGCGCTGAAAAATATTTTGGCAGCGAAGACCCTATCGGCAAAACATTAACACTTAAAAGACTTTCTGGCTTTTTATCTGACACTATAGTTAATGATATTGACTATAAAGTCGTCGCGGTTATTGAAAACACATCTAAAAGGTCAGACATTGTATTTTCAATAGTTAGTCACTTTACGCCAGACCCCCTATCTACTGAGGAATTCGATAACTGGCACTTCTATTCCCGGGATACTTACACTTACATTCAAATTAAGGAAGGCTCCAATATTGAGGTACTAAAAAGTAGGCTTAATAGTTTTGTAGATAAATATGTACCTCTTAAGATAGTTTCCGCACACCATAAATCTAGCGATAACTTTCGCATCTCTCCTATTAATATAAAAGACGTGCACACCCAAGGTACACACCGCGAAGACAATTTACAAAGAGTATGGACGTTAGCCGCACTCGGCCTTGTGATATTAAGTCTTGCAGCCATCAACTATATTAATTTAGCTACTGCGCGCGGAATCAGTCGGCAAAAAGAGATTGCATTGCGCAAGACAATGGGCGCGAAGCAACGCCAGGTAATCATGCAATTTTTGGCTGAATCTGTACTTATCACGTTTGTGGCATTTTTATTGGCGCTTATATTTGCTGAGGCCATTATTCCCATTATTAAAAGCAGCCTAAACCTCACGTTAGACAACTATTATTTGGCCGACCCTAGGCTTATGGTCGGGCTAATCAGTTTTACCCTGCTAGTTGGCATTATTGCCGGTGCCTATCCCGCTTTTTATGTCTCAAGAATTAAACCCGCACTCATTCTTAAAGCCAATAAATCACTGGAAACCGAAACCAGTACGCGCCTAAGAAAGAACCTCATTAGCGTGCAGTTTTTAATATCAGGAACACTATTAAGCGTTATTTTGTTAATGGCCGCACAACTGAATCTGGCACTTAACTTTAACCCTGGCTATCAAACTAAAAATATACTGTTTTTAAATAGCGCAACATTAAACCATTCTGACAGCGGCGCAATCAACGCCTTAAAAAATGAATTAAGAAAAATACCTGGCGTTGAAATTGTTGCGCGCACGATCCAAGGTTTACCGGGCAACATGAAAATTACCGGTATAGCGACTAGCCTCAACCAAAAGCCCGAAGACGCTTTGCCCATTAATATTCTCCCTAATGGTGACACGCAAGAATTTTCACTTTTTAATATTTCAATTGTGGCAGGCACCGGCTTTAAGGAAGGCAATAATTCTGAGAGCGACATGAATAGTGTTGTAATAAACCACCAAGCGCTCAATAATTTTGGGTTTGCATCTGCACAAGATGCAATTGGTAAATCACTCATGTTACACATGCCTAACGGGAGAAAGCACCAACCCACCGTTATCGGCGTCATATCAAATGTGCATTTAGATAAACACAATCAACCAGCCTTACCCGCGCTATTCTGGAGGCCAAGACTTCTCACCGACACCATTGGGATACGGTATACGGGCAAGCATAGAAACGAGATCGTTACGCGCGCAAAAGCGGTTTGGAAAAACCTGTTAGGCGTAACACCCGAGGAAGAGTTTATTGAAGATTTAATTGCCGAACAGTACGCAAACCAAATTCTTATATCCAAGTTTATTTTCGCCTTTACAGGTATAGCCATGCTGATTAGCAGTTTGGGCTTGTACGCGCTTGCGCTCCTGGCTACACAAAAGCGCGCCAAAGAAATTAGCTTACGTAAAATTCATGGAGCCTCTACGGGCGGCATTATGTACTTATTGATAAAGCAATTTACCCTACCTGTTGCCATCGCCAATATTGCCGCGTGGCCAATCGCGCTGTACCTAACAAACCGTTGGCTAGAAAACTTTAATCAACGCATTGATCTGTGGGTTTGGGGGCCAGTTTATTGCTTGCTCGCAGGCGCCCTCGCCATTGCAATCGCTTGGTTAACCGTCGGCGGGCAGGCATATTGGGTGGCTCGCGCAAAACCAGTGGTGGCATTGAGAGAGGAGTAGAAAGGCAAAGTCACTGGATCCCCTCGGCAAATGCTCCTGCGTTGCTCTTCAGCCGCCAGTTCCTGACGCGGCTGAATTCCCTAACGTCGTGTTAGGGATACCTTCTGTATCCATACAGTCGTGCGGGGATGACAACTGCCATATAAACCGAATCACCTGCCGGCCAAAATCAATCACCACTGAGTTTTTTCACTCAGGGCATTCTACGCTGCAACAGAAAACACAATGTAACCGATTACCAAATTTTGGTCGAAATATGTATACCGTTTTCATGCAATATTTTGCAAATTTTTCCTCATGAAACCGTTATCTTTAGCAAATATTTATTTTTTGTTCTTGCTAGGGTGAAAACTTGTGTGTACTATTTTTAAAAAAGCAAACAAACATCAACCATCGGTAATAAACTCAATTCGACTCTTGTGGTGCCCACTATAAAGGCGACCGCAAAGACCATTGAGAAACTCTCGCCGCTGCAAAGTGCGATTGCATCCACACTTGCGGCAAGCTTGTATCGGTACACATAACTTTACTGCGCATTGAATTATTTACATTGCCTAAGGTGCAATGAAGTGGATTTCTTTGCCTAAAATTTAATGAGAGCACTCGCAACGAACTGAGGCTCACAGATTTATGTCCGCTGCTTTACGCAGCATACGAAGATAATTGAGGCTTGATGATGAAAGCGCGTAAACCGATTGTGATAGCAAACTGGAAACTGAATGGTGGGTTAGATTTAATTTGCACCTCGGTGGCTTCATTTATTGGCAAGCATTTCCCCATCGATATTGTGTTGTGCCCGCCCTATATTTACATGCGCGATATGCTGACATTTTTGCAGTATTCCGAATTAAAAATTGGCAGCCAAAATGTGAGCCGTTATGAATCTGGTGCTTACACGGGTGAGACATCGGCACAAATGCTGAAAGAAGCTGGTGTTGAGTTATGCATTATTGGCCACTCGGAAAGGCGCGCCATGTTTGCGGAAAACAACATTGGCTGCCAAGTGAAAGTTCAAACGGCATTAAATCACGGCTTACTGCCAGTGCTATGTATTGGTGAGACGCAAGAGCAGCGCGCGGCGAATATGGCTAAATCGGTACTGCTCACACAATTGAGCGAAGGTTTAAACACCGTTGATTTAACCGGCCAAGATATGTGCATTGCCTATGAACCTGTGTGGGCAATTGGCACTGGCCTTGCCGCCACTCCGGAAATGGTGCAAGAAATTCATCAATTTATTCGTGAAGAGTTAACCAAGCTTTACAACTTGGAAATTGCTAACAACGTGCGCATTGTGTACGGCGGTAGCGTGAATAAAACTAACGCAACAGAATTATTAAAACAAAAAGACATAGACGGCCTGCTTGTCGGCGGAGCCAGTCTAGACCCAGGACACTTTCTCACAATTTGTGAGTTGGTATCCGAACAGGCAATGGTATGAGCATCAATACAGTGAGAAAAATGAAAATTTTTATATCAACTGTAGGTAATACTCATCATGAATTCTTTAGCCAATTTAGTTGCCCCGGGTGTTGCCACGGGCGACCAAGTACAAACACTTTTTCAATTTGCAAAACAACAGGGATTTGCCTATCCCGCTGTGAATGTGTCTGGCTCTAGCTCTATTAATGCCACACTTGAAGCGGCACACACTATTAACTCGCCGGTTATTGTGCAATTTTCATATAGCGGCTCAGCATTTTTTGTTGGTAAAGGCCTAAAGTCCGATGGCCATAAAAATTCCATTGTGGGCGCAATTGCCTCTGCGCAGTATGTACATGCGGTAGCCGAAGCTTATGGTGTTCCGGTTATTTTGCACACCGATCACGCGGCTAAAAAATTATTGCCCTGGGTTGATGCTCTGCTAGATGCCAGCGAAAAACATTTTGCACAAACGGGCAAACCCTTATTTAGCTCGCACATGATTGATTTATCTGAAGAAGCCTTAGATGAAAATATCGAAATCAGTGCGCATTATTTAGAGCGCATGAGCAAAATGGGCGTTACGCTTGAAATTGAATTGGGTTGCACCGGCGGTGAAGAAGACGGCGTCGATAATACCGGCATAGATTCTTCAGCACTTTACACGCAGCCAGAAGATGTGGCGCGCGCCTATGCAGCTCTGAGTTCTATTAGCGATAGGTTTACCATTGCAGCATCCTTCGGCAATGTGCACGGCGTTTACAAACCTGGCAATGTAAAACTCACGCCCGCGATTTTGAAAAATTCGCAAACTCATGTGAGCGAAAAATTTGGCCTAGGCCATAACAGTTTAGATTTTGTTTTTCACGGTGGCTCCGGCTCCTTACCAGAAGAAATTGCGGAAGCAATTCAGTATGGAGTAGTTAAAATGAATATCGATACCGATACCCAATGGGCAAGCTGGCAGGGTGTGATGGACTACTACAAAAAGCATCAAGATTATTTGCAAGGCCAGATTGGTAACCCCGAAGGTACCGATAAACCCAACAAGAAATTTTATGATCCGCGCGTGTGGCTGCGTAAAAGTGAAGAAGCTATGGTGCAACGCTTACACCAATCGTTTGCCGATCTTAATTGTGTTAACCGCTACAGGTAGCTGTTATGGAAAAATTAATACCACGCTTGCAACGCGATGGCGTCAATGCAGATTTGTTATCACTGATTAACTCCTTGCTTGCCGCATGCAAGGAAATTGCAGTGTCCGTTAATCGCGGTGCGCTCGCAGGCGTATTGGGCTCTACTGACGATGAAAACATTCAAGGTGAAACTCAGAAAAAGCTCGATGTAATTTCAAACCAAATACTGAAAGACGCGCTATTGAATAATCAACAGGTTTTAGCGATCGCATCGGAAGAAGAAGACTATGTTGTAGCCGGTAACTCAACCGGTAATTATGTGGTTGCTTTTGATCCGCTCGATGGCTCATCCAACATTGATATCAATGGCCAAATAGGTACGATTTTTACCGTTTACCCAGCGCGTAAAGATGTTGCTGCCGACAGCGAATTACAATTTCGCCAAGTCGGCAAGCAACAAGTTTGCGCAGGCTATGTGCTCTACGGTGCATCGACTTTGTTAGTGATTAATACCGGCGGCCCGACGCGCTGCTTTACGCTGGAGGCGATTAGCAGAGAATTTTTGCTAACAATTCCAGAATTAAAAATACCCGAAGATACGCAAGAATTTTCTGTCAATATGGCCAATCAACGTTTTTGGAGTTCGCCTTTTAAAAACTATATTGATGATTTAATTGCAGGCGAAACCGGCGTGCGCGACAAGCGTTTTAATATGCGCTGGAATGCCGCCATGGTGGGCGATGTACACCGCGTATTAATTCGCGGTGGCATTTTTATGTATCCATCGGATAGTCGAAACCCAAAGCAACCCGCAAAGTTGCGTTTGCTATATGAGGCAAACCCTATGGCGATGTTAGTGGAAGGTGCAGGCGGTAAAGCCTTTAGCGAAACTCAACGCATTTTAGATATTGAACCAACAGTGTTACATCAACGTGTTGCGGTGATTATTGGCTCTGCCAATGAAGTGAGTACTTGTTTAAAATATTTGACATAAAATTTACTCTAGACCACGACTCAAACAAAAAGGGCGCCTATGAACATAAGCGCCCTTTTTTATTTATGTTTGACCGAGAGAAAACTCGCACTGAATATGCTTTATTCCTGCCATTCACCTAGAATTCGTTGTTTTGCGTAACCTTTCGCAGCCTCTGCACTAAGCTCTCTACGCTTTGTATTTTTATGAGTTCCGGGGCCATGGGTATTAAATTCAAAGAAGCGCGCATCCTCAGGCAGAAAGCTTTTCTTAGTGCCGTCTTTGGCGGTACCGCCCATAGAATACCAACCATCCTGCGTAATATGCCCATCCATCCACGTATTAATAAAAACTGATTTACCAATTGCATTAGGGTCAGCATACCGACCATCGGCAAAGGTGGTGGTTGGGTGCCATGGGCGACCAAGGGGAGTTGAATTATCGGGCACAGATCTATCGCGCGTTAAACGACAATTAATAAATGTGAAACCAAATTCATTTGTAATTTGTGTTGAGGGAGCAGTTACAAAGCCATTGGGCATAGTTGCCTTACCGCGCCCCAAGGTTTTAATTTCGGATTGGGTAAAGAGCGCATTACCATTGCCAAAAATATAATCGACATTGCCCGCGATAAATGCTTTATCAAACCAGCTGCGACCCGAATTGACGAATAGAGTATCTTGATAACCCAAGAGCGACACTTTGCGCACCAGAACTCTGTCGCTAGGCGCATCAATAAACAATGCGACCGCTTGAGTGCCAGATAATTTTTTAGGATCGTCGGCCGCTAAAGCATCATTCGCTAAAAAATCAAAACTATTTTCGATGGTTAAATTTTCAATGCGAATGTCATTGGCCTTAACCAACAGAGTGTAGGTTCTGGGTGTGCCCAAGCCCTTTCCTTCAGCATCTAACTTGCCAGCGTAATCACCATAGCTAATGCGCGTTTTTTGCTGGCTCGCGCCAAGCAATTGCACGTTATTTTTCGCAAGAGTTATTTTTTCAGTGTACACGCCGGGCGCAATATAAATGCGATAAGGCTTTGGGTTATATTGCGGGGCAGCATCAATTGCAGCTTGTATTTTTTCAAAACATTGTTGCGTGTTGTCACAGTTTTTTTTGACGACGGCATCAAAGCGAGAATCACTAATACTTGAACATGACATTTGCAGAGCAGCGAAGGTTAAAATAATGGCAAGCTTTTTCATGATGACTCCCGTATTTTTATATTGAACAGGGAATCGTCATCCTCGCGA
>CAZZEV010000046.1:9890-15386 GCA_964653305.1 uncultured Cellvibrionaceae bacterium
TTCATGACCTCACTAATATAATCAAAACCCGATAAATAACCGGTATAAGCCATGGTTGAATGAGCACCATTCAATAAGCGTAATTTAATTTTTTCAAACACGCGAACATCATCAACCAAAAGCGCACCTACTTTTTCCCACTGAGGGCGGCCATCAGAAAACTTATCTTCAATCACCCACTGCGAGAAAGGTTCTGCAACAACCAAGCCTTCATCGCGCAGACCGATACGCGCTTCAATATCCTGACGATCTTGATCTGTGGTGGCGGGCACAATACGATCAATCATGGTAGAGGGGAAACAAGTGTTAGTACGAATCCAGCCCGCCAATTCTTCAGAAACAACCTCAGCAAATTGCACGACAACTTTCTCAAGTACTTCGCCATTGTTCGGCAAGTTATCGCAACTTAGCACCGTAAAACTTTTTACACCCGCTTTAAAGCGCGCATTGAGTGCAGCCACCAAAAAACCAATAGCAGATTTTGGCTGGTCCAAATTTTTTAAATCGTGCTGAATATCAGGATGCTGAAAATTCAAATTTCCGGTGGCAGGATCATGGCAATAACCTTTTTCAGTCACCGTCATAGAAACGATTTTAATGTTAGGCTGCGCCATTTCCCCAACTAATTCGGCAGGATTTTCTGGCCCTACCAAATTTTTCAAAACTGCACCAATTAATTGTAATTTTTCGCCTTCGCCAGATCGCTCAACCAAAGTATATAAACCATCTTGCGGTGCCAACTGATCGCGCACACTCGCTGATCGTAAACTACAGCCAATAATCCCCCAATCGCCACCAAACTTATTTAGCACTGCCTCAGTATAAAAAGCTTGGTGCGCACGGTGAAATGCACCTATACCCAAATGCACTATGCCTGCACGCAACTTAGCGCGATCATAAGTTGGCAGAACAACGTCTGCAGGCAAAGATTTAATATGAGCCTGGCTCAATCGATTCATAATATTTTCCAAATATGTGTTAACAAAAGTTTTAATTTGATTAGCTTTTAATAAATAAAATATTTCTGGGCATTCAATTTTTTCAGTGATATATTTTGATCACATTTCACTATCGAATCAACGCATTTTACAACCTGATATTTCAACCGGAATTTTATATGGCACACATAGCAGCGATTGGCGAAGTCATGGTGGAGCTTGCTCCCTTCCCAATAGACGCACCAGAAACAAAAGACCGTGACCTTATGGCACTGAGCTTCGCTGGCGATACGTACAACACCTCGGTGTATATGTCACGCCTAGGCTTGCAAACCGATTATGTCACCAAGCTGGGAGAAGACTCCTATTCAAAGAAAATCATGCAACGCATGAACAGCGAGAAGATTGGCACCGGCATGATTGAATGTATTGCTGGGCGCTCACCCGGCCTATATATCATTAGCAACACACCCGACGGCGAGCGTGAATTTTCTTACTGGCGCAAAGAGGCACCTGCACGCGAATTATTCTCTACACCCGAAAATAGCGAAGCGCTTTTTCTAAAACTGAAGGAATGTGATTGCGTTTACTTGAGCGGTATTACACTCGCAATTATTGGCGAACAATCCCGTAAAAACTTATTAATCACTTTAGAAAAATTGCGCACCGCCGGCGTTACCATCGCTTTCGATAGCAATTATCGCCCACGCTTGTGGCGCGACAAACAAGAAGCGCAAGATGCAATGCTGCAAATTATGCAGCACACGGACATTGCGCTACTTACACTCGACGACGAACTTTTGCTTTGGGGCGATGACACTATCGAGGGCACCAAAGCGCGTTACAAACACTGCAACTTGCGCGAACTTATTTTAAAACGCGGCGCAGAAGATGCAGTGATTATTACTGCCAACTCGCAAGTTCATATTCCTGTACCACCAGTCGCCAATGTAATTGATACAACCGGCGCGGGGGATACCTTTAACGCCGGCTATTTGGCCGCTCGTTTGCTAAATAAATCTGCGGAAGATGCTGCACGCCAAGGCATTCGCTGCGCAGGCATTATCATTCGCCACCGCGGTGCGGTGATTGAAAAATCAGTGTTTGATAAAGAGCTTGGCGCCTAATTGCTAGAATCAAACAGCACTAAGCCGCGTTAAACGCGGCTTTTTTATTTCTGTGAAAGCTTTAATTTGCGAATGAGATTCTCAGCCACGAACTTACAGTCACTCTCGCACCTGCAGAAGTGATGATAGTCAAATCACTTCAACATCGGAACGCCGCGCTTACACAACTGAATAGCCAAACCCCAAGGGTCGCGCATCATCACCAAATGCGAGCCGTCTTTAATATGAACTTCATCTGCAAAAGTAGCACCTACATTTTCCAATTCGGCTCGCTTTTGATTTGGGTTTTCGCAAACAAAAGCCAAGTGCAACAATAACGGATTCATGCTTGCGTAGTCAGGTACTTGATCTGGCGGATTATTGTAAATCTCCAACATCACTTGCCCGCTGTTATCACCTAAGAAATGCGTGAGCGCAGCGCTATCGGATTTTCGCACCACTGTCATACCCATATTGGCAACATACCAAGCAGCCATTGCAAGGGGATCTTTAACATTGATGGCGAAGTGCTCTATTTTCATCTGGATAAATCTCTAATGGCCGCACTTGAACGAAGCTCGTCATTCAAAGTGCTGCTTATAATTAACTCCTGATATTCGTAAAAAAGCCAATTAGGGCAAGGGAACCAACTCAGCGCCCTATACGGTCGCCCCAATTTTCCACGGCGTAAATTCGCTGTCACCGTAGCCCAACAATTCACTTTTGGTCGGCTCACCGGATGCTATTTTTAAAATGTCTTGAAATATTTTTTCACCACACTCGTACAAACTTATTTCGCCATCTAAAACACCGCCACAGTTAATGTCGATATCTTCTTTCATTCGCTCATACAGAGGCGTGTTGCTCGACAACTTTATGCAAGGCGCAGGTTTTGAACCGAAGGCTGAGCCACGGCCGGTAGTGAAGCAGATAATTTGCGCACCCGATGCAACTTGACCAGTAGCAGATACCGGGTCATAGCCTGGGCTATCCATAAACACCAAACCTTTTTGCGGAATGTCTTGCGCATACAAATACACGCCATTCAAATTAGTGGAACCGCTCTTAGCTTGAGCACCCAAGGATTTCTCCATAATGGTGGTTAAGCCGCCTGCTTTATTGCCGGGAGAAGGGTTGTTGTTGAGCTCGAAATCATTCCGCGCGGTGTAGTCTTCCCACCATTTGATACGCGCCAATAATTGCTCGGCGATTTCCGGCCTAGCAGCGCGTTGCGTGAGCAAGTGTTCTGCCCCGTAAATTTCTGGTGTCTCTGACAAAATGACTGTGCCGCCGTGGCGAATTAAAATATCGCCGGCGATACCCAATGCGGGGTTGGCCGTTACGCCGGAAAGCGCATCCGAACCGCCGCACTGCAGACCAATCATCAACTCGCTAGCAGGGACAGTTTCGCGCTGGGCTTTATTCACCAACGGCAGCATTTTGCGCAGGGTTTCAATGCCCTTCTCGATTGAGACGCGCGTACCGCCGGTATCTTGAATGGTGTAAGCGCAAAAGGTTTCGTTATCAGCCAAGCCGCTCTCTTGCAATACGCGACTGACTTGCATGGTTTCGCAGCCGAGGCCAACCATCATCACACCACCAAAATTGGGGTGACGCGCATAACCATCAAAGGTACGGCGCAAGGTTTCGTAGCCTTCGCCATCAGAACGCATACCGCAGCCCGTTTCATGAGTGAGTGCGACTACACCATCGATATTGGGATAATTTTTTAATTCGCCAGAAAAACTAAAATGCTGTGCAATGGCGCGAGCGACAGTTGCGGAGCAATTTACAGTAGTCAAAATACCTATGTAATTGCGCGTACCGACTTTGCCATTAATGCGCTTGTAACCGCGAAAGGTGGCGCGTTCGGCCTCGGGTACAAATTCAGTCGCAGTGGATTTACTGCAAAAGCCGTAATCTTTATCGGCATCGCCCATCACACAGTTGTGTACATGAACATGAGCGCCTGCGGGAATAAATTGGTTGGCAAACCCCATGGTTTGGCCGTATTTCAAAATAGCATCGCCTGCGGCTATATCACGCAGTGCGACTTTGTGGAGTGCAGGTACATCGGTAGCCAAACGAACATCAGATGTGATGAGCTGCGTGCCTGCAGGTAATGCCACCTTGCAAATGCCGACATTATCTAATTCATTCAAACGCAGAATGTTACTCACAAGATCACCTACATAATAACTACTGGAGCGACAATCTTAGCTCAACTGCCACCTAACCCTTTACTAAAATCCTGTGCCAGAAGAAAAACAGGCGCCTTGCGGCGCCCAAATCGGCAATGGTATTCGGTCAATACCGTTTTTAGACTAGCACCCGAAATCTTGCCTCTGCAACTCACCCCAAGGCGAAAAACGAGCTCCATGAAACGGTTACACAAAGCCAACATTCTTTTATAAGATGAAACATCCTTACAAAATCTAAATTAATGTTAATCACATCCTACAAAATCTAATATTTTAGGATTTAACTTCCTTAAAAAAATTTCAAAAAAAGATGAAAATAATTTTTACCTGAAGAACATGTAACCGATTACTCTTTTGCATTAAGCAAAATGTAATCGTTTACAGTTATTTTATTAGGAAAAATAGACTAATAATTATGATTTTAAGAGAAAATTTTATAAGAAAGCCTGTTGCTTTTATTTCGCCCTATCTTCACAATTAAAAATAGGTTGATCTGTAAAACAGATGCGATGGGAATACAGAAGATCATTGCCAAGAAAAAATATGCGTTGAGCCAAACGACAGTTTTTTGATTACCGGCTAATCAGCTTCTAGGCTGATAGGCAAGCGCATTGAACATCGCCCAAACCGATAAAAATCGGAAAGATCGAACACTATAACGATCCAATAAGAGTGAGCTGATTTTGAAAACATGTCTTAGTCAATTAAAGCGCCGCACTTTCCTGGCAGCCCTTACAACAGGCGTTGCGGGTTGTGCTTTGCCGGGCGCGAGCACTAAAGACCAAGAACAAAGAAAACGCATAAAAGCCTCAGATGATGCTTGGAAGCTTGCCGCCAAGATTGTTCGCAACACCAAAGTACCCAAGTTTCCCAAGCGCCATTTTTCAGTAAGCGACTTTGGCGCTCAGGCCGGCGGCACTTTTGATAACACCCAAGCTTTTGCGGCAGCTATCGCCAAATGCCATCAGAGCGGTGGCGGCAGAGTGACCATCCCAAAAGGCGATTTTTTAACAGGACCAATTCATCTCTTATCCAACGTGAATTTGCATTTGGATGAGGGCGCGACCCTCCGTTTCAGCACTAACCCAGCGGATTATTTGCCTGCTGTATTTACCCGCTGGGAAGGCATGGAGTTGATGGGCTATTCGCCATTGATCTATGCCTACCAACAAGAAAACATTGCTGTCACCGGTAAGGGCACATTGGATGGCCAGGCCGACAGAGATACATGGTGGCCATGGAAAGGCGGCA
>CAZZEV010000047.1:0-8943 GCA_964653305.1 uncultured Cellvibrionaceae bacterium
GAAATTCAAACGCTGGAAGCGCATCAAGTTAACTACCCGCAATTTGTGCGCGTTGCGCTGGATGCCATTGCAACGCAATGCCCTAAAGCTGATGCTCGCGTTCTTTGCGATTATGTAAATGTACTTGATCGCGAATGGCAAGCCGCTATTGAAGGTTATATTGGCGCTGCGCGTTTCGGTATCATTGTTGCGCCTGAATATGAAGCAGAAGCAATTGCCATAGTGCGCAATATGAGTGGGCAGGCGAACCGCGCTCGTGTTATTCAAGGCGATAAAGCGCGCAAAGATTTAGAGAAATCTGGCGACTTCCCTGCTAATTCTATTGTGCAGGTAATGAGTTTTTCCCACGCAACCGCAGAAGCTTATTTAAAAGCGAGCTACGCCAACGTGCAGCGTGTTGAAACAGCTAATGAACTACGCAATACTCGCCGTGGCATTACCAAAGATGCTATGGGTTCTGGCAACTACTCCATGTTCCGTTGCGATATGGCAGATACAGATTTGGTGTTTGGCCAAGGCGCGCGCGAGCGTGCATTAGACGCCAAACGCAATGAATTTCATGCGCTGAATATTGAGTTGCAAGCCGCAACCGATTATGTGAGCGAAGCACAGCAACTTTTGTTAGCGATTGATAAATTAAAACCACTTGCCTATGCCGATACACTGCAAACTATGTTAGCAGCGCAAGATCGCATAGCCGCAATTGAAGCAAGCTTGCAGCAATTGGATTTGAGCGATACCAAGTCTCTGGATGATGAGCTCAATGAATTAAAAGCGCGTTTGCAAGAGCAACAAATGCATTTCAATGAAATTAACAATGCTCAAGTCGATTGCCGTGCCGAATTAAAAAATGCCGATGTGCTTTGCCATAAGCTGGATACTGAGCAAGATAAAACCCTTGCCATAGTGGATGAGTGTGAAGCCAATATACAAACCATTGTGGGTTTGTGGCCAGACTTCAATGCGGAAGAGCGGTTGCAAGTTGCGGATGAATCTGCAATTCAACACACGACTAGCTATTTTGAAAATAGCTTGGCGACAGTGAATTCTGAGCTGAAAGCTATTTTGCATAAGTTGCAGCAAGCGGTTATGCAGCACAATCAATTCTGTTTAAGTGCGGATTCGATTTTATTTAATGTGGACTATACCGATGAGCTGGGCAGTGCTAATTTCCGTCATGTGTGCGATATGCGCCGTCAATTTGATTCGCTTTACAATCGCGATAAAAACCATATTCTGGCGCAGCGTCATCAAGAAATCGAATCACTGCGTTTGAGTTTTAATAATGCGTTTGTGAGCAACCTTTGCCATTCTATTTATCAAGCCATTAACGATGGTAAGAAAACTCTGGAAGAGCTCAATAAAGAATTGGAACATCATCGCTTTGGTGCGGACCGTGAACGCTTCCGTTTTGATTGGGAGTGGGTGCCAGAATTTAAAGAATATTGGCAATTCTTTAAAGCAGTCATTGATAGCCCAAGTGCTGGCGATGGCGAAACCTTATTCAATATGAAGTTAGATGAAAAGCATCAGCGTGTGCGAGAACGCTTGATGACGATGTTGTTAGATGAGGATGAACAAAAAGCTCTGCGCGAACTTACGCGCATTGCAGACTATCGCAACTATCGTTGCTATGAAATATACAAAGAGCCGGAAGGTAAAGCGCCTATCGCATTGAGTCAATACGGTACGGGTTCTGGTGGTCAATTAGAAACACCCGCTTATATTATTCGCAGCGCCGCTATTACATCGGCATTCCGCTTTAACGAAGGCAATAGCCATTTACGTATGGTATTGGTAGATGAAGCTTTTTCTAAAATGGATGAGCACCGTTCGCGCGAAGTGATTAATTATTTAACGGAAAGCTTAGGCTTGCAGTTAAACTTTATTATGCCGAGCAGTAAGTCTGGCCCCTTTATGGATTTGATCTCGAATCAATTTGTGTTTAGTAAGTGCCCAACATCTGAACCAGTTGGCGAGTTGAAAACACGTGTGGTGCTGGACAGGCAGGTGTGTGATCAGGAGAAAATTGCCAAGCTTATGGCGAATCACCGCCAAACTATTCGTCAACAAGCCAGCTTGGATTTTATGGTTGAGGTTGAAGGGATTTAATTATCTGAACTAAATTCACTACGCTATAAGCGTGAGCAGAAACTGCTCACGCTTACCCGGCTCGTTCGCCAACTTTCGGGAAATAGCGCTGAATTTTTTTGAGGATTTTTTCTTCTTCTATTGGTTTTACTACATAGTCGTCTACACCTTCTTCAATTGCGGCGCGAATTTGTTTGGCTTCGGTGACAGCTGTAACTAGCATAAAGCACGCATCTACATAACGTTCAGCAGCACGCATGGCATTGTGTACATCCAGCCCACTTTTAATGGGCATATTCCAATCGCATAAGATCAGATCGTACACAGGGTTGGCGTCATAGAGCATGCTAATGGCTTTTAATCCATCTTCTGCTATATCAATTTGTTGAATTCCGTAAGAATTTAATAGGGCTTGCATGATGCTGGAGATTAAATTGTCATCATCGGCAACTAATACTTTGATTTCTCCCGGTTGCATTTGCGCACGTTTTTGCGCAATGGGAATTCTCGCGGATTTGGCGGCTGGTGCTGAAATAATATCGACAGGTGCTTGCGCAGGTTTGAAGAGTTGTAAGAGCTTCGCGAGCGAGCTTTCAATTAATTCTAGAACTTTTTGATTCTGTTCTTTCGCGGCGGCATGTTCTGGGTTGTCGATATTTTTAAGCAGCCATTCGCGCCTCTGAGTCAGTGTTTTGGCGATTAATTGGGCTTCTGATTTGGTAAACATGATGTTCCTTAAATAGGTGTTCACTTGGCTGCTGACAGTAATTGGCAGTCAGCTTATATATACTGCAAACCAATCTTGGTTAGCGGTCTGAACCGTGGTTCAATAGCTTTTCAATTCAAAAACTATAGCCCAATTTGGGCTCAGTACCAGTTTCTCGCGGTTTCTTGAGGTATTTCTGTGTCCCAATTTGATCAAATCATTACCCGACTAGAGCAACTTATTGATCGTGTAGAGCGGGTGTTGCCCGCTCCACAGCAACAGCCTGACTGGACTGGCAGTGCCTTCCGTTGGCGCGCCCAGACGGGGGCAAGTGGCTATTTGCAGGTGGTGAAAAATCCTCATAGGGTTGATCTAAACTCCCTTAAGAACGTAGAAACCCAGAAGCAAGCCATAGTGCGCAATACGGCTCAATTTGTGGCGGGGCGTTCGGCTAACAATGTACTGTTGACGGGCGCGCGCGGTACGGGGAAATCTACTTTGATCAAAGCTTGTTGGAATGAGTTTGCAGATCAAGGGCTTAAGATTATCGAGGTGGATAAAACCGATCTTATCCAGTTGGCCGATATAGTGGATTTGGTGAGTGAGCGCCCCGAAAAGTTCATCATCTTCTGTGATGATATGTCTTTTGAAGAAGGCGAAAGCACTTACAAGGCACTTAAATCGGCTTTGGATGGCTCAATCGCAGAGCCTTCAGCCAATATTTTGTTTTATGCGACGTCTAACCGCCGCCATCTGCTGCCAGAGAAAATGCGTGAAAATCTGGATGTCAGCTATGAAGATGGCGAAATCCGGCCTAATGATTCTATTGAAGAGAAGGTGTCTCTTTCTGAACGTTTTGGCCTGTGGTTAAGTTTCTATCCCTTTAGCCAAGACGATTACCTCGCTGCAGCTCGTTACTGGGTGGAGTATTTGGGCGGTATTTGGGGTGAGAATACGGAGTTTGATGCGCTTTTGTGGCATCGCAGTCGTGGTGCACGCAGTGGCCGTGTTGCATGGCAATTTGCGAAAGATTATGTAGGTAGGCTGTAACAAACCCTAGGTTCGTTACTCTAGTCTTATTGAGTTTGACCTGAGTCGTGAATGAACATCGGTAGAATGAAAAAGGTAAATGATTATGCCAACAGGACACAGCAGTATTCGCATAGGGAATCACTTAACGGATGTTTCCGCCAATCAACAACAGCTCTTTACCCGCACACCTAATTTACGTGAAGAAAATACGCTCGCCTTGCGTCAGCAGTTACATGAGTATTTTGTAACTACTTTTGATCGCTACGAGTCTTTATTCGAAACTCTCGCATGCGATCAAGCTTATTACGAAAAATCGATTCCGCTGCGTCATCCGCTGATTTTTTATTTTGGGCACACTGCCACATTTTTCGTCAATAAATTATTGTTGGCGCACATGATTGATATGCGCATTAATCCGCGCTTTGAATCTATTTTTGCGGTAGGTGTGGACGAAATGAGTTGGGATGACCTCAACGATGCCAACTACCAATGGCCAACACCTGCAGAAGTAAAAGCTTATCGCGACCAAGTTCGTGCTATGGTCATTAATTTAATTGAAACTGCGCCGCTACAATTGCCGGTTGATTGGAATAACCCTTGGTGGGCAATCATCATGGGCATTGAACATGAGCGTATTCATTTAGAAACATCCTCTGTGCTCATTCGTCAGCACAAATTTGCTTATGTAAAAAATCACCCGCAGTGGAAACCATGTCGTGAAACGGGCGTTGCACCAGTCAATGAATTAATTAAAGTTGCGGCGGGTTCGGTACATTTGGGTAAAGATAAATCCAATCCATTTTATGGGTGGGATAATGAATACGGAACTCACTCTGCAAATGTGACTGAGTTTCAAGCCAGTAAATTTATTGTCAGTAATCAAGAGTTTTTTGAGTTTGTAGAAGCAGGTGGTTACAAAAACAAAAACTATTGGGAAGAAGAGGGGCAGGGTTGGTTAGCATTTACGCGCGCACATCACCCCACTTTTTGGCTAAAGAAAAATAGTCATTGGTATTTAAGACTAATGACTGAAGAAGTTGTTATGCCGTGGGATTGGCCGGTAGACGTGAATTATCACGAAGCCAAAGCATTTTGTAATTGGAAAAAATCCGTTACAGGTCTAGCCGTGCGCTTGCCTACGGAAGATGAGTGGTATCGTCTTTATGACACCACAGGTTTACATAATTTGGGTGCAGAAAAAGCCAATGCGAATTTGCATTTGGATTATTTTTCATCGTCTTGCCCTGTCAATAAATTTCCACAAGGTGAGTTTTTCGATGTAGTAGGCAATGTGTGGCAATGGACAGAAACACCGATTTATCCTTTTGAAGGTTTTGATGTACACACTATTTACGACGATTTTACGACACCTACATTTGATGAACGCCATAATTTAATTAAAGGCGGTTCATGGATTTCATGCGGCAACGAAACCCTGCGCGATGCGCGTTATGCATTTCGTCGCCATTTTTTCCAGCATGCGGGTTTCCGCTATGTTGTCTCAGAGGAATTAAAACCAGTGCCAGGCTCTCATTACGAAACCGATAAGTTGTTATCTGAATACGCTGAGTTTCACTATGGTGATGAATATTTTGGTGTAACGAATTTTTCAAAAGCACTCGCTGAAGTCGCGATTGAAATGGTGGGCGATAAACCCCATACCAAAGCCTTGGATATTGGCTGTGCATCTGGCCGAGCTACCTTTGAATTAGCGAAGCATTTTGATTTTGTCACCGGCATAGATTTTTCAGCACGTTTTATAGGGCAGGGCGTTCACCTTGCGCAAGGCGATACACTGCGTTATACGCTTACCGATGAAGGCGAATTAGTACAGTACAAATCCCGCAGTCTTGCAGATTTAGGTTTGCTGGATGTAAAAGATAAAGTTGAGTTTTTTCAAGGCGACGCCTGCAATCTTAAACCGCAATTTACCGGTTATGATTTTGTAATGGCCGCTAACTTGATTGATCGCCTATATAATCCTGCGAAATTTTTAAGCGCAATTCACGAGCGTTTAAATATTGGCGGCATCTTAATGCTCACATCGCCTTACACGTGGCTAACAGATCACACTCCGCGCGAAGATTGGATCGGCGGCTTCAAAAAGGATGGCGAGAGTTTCACTACTTTTGACGGTTTAAAGGCGCATCTGGGTGAGCATTTTGAATTGCTGCAGCAACCAATAGAGGTGCCCTTTGTTATTCGTGAAACGAAGCGCAAGTTTCAGCATACACTTTCTGAGGTTACTTTTTGGAAGCGCGTTAAATAATTGACTTGGAATCTCATTAAGATCGGATTAGGCTAATTGCAAATTTGATCTTGATGAGAAACTGCGCGAATGAAATTTGATTTCGATACCCCCATCCCCCGCGAAAACACCAACTCCGTAAAATTCGACGGTCGCCAACAATATTTTGGTACTGCTGATGTATCGCCACTTTGGGTGGCAGATATGGATTTTGCGGTACCTGAGTGTGTTGCCGATGCTTTAAAAGAAAGACTTAATCATCCTGTGTTTGGTTATACGCTTTATCCTGAAAGTCTTTATCAATCTATTATCGATTGGTTTGAACGTCGGCATAACTGGAAGATTGAGCGGGATTGGATTCTGATGGCACCCGGCGTTGTGCCGTCGCTATTCGCTGCAGTGCAGGCGTTTGCGAAAGAGGGCGAGGGTGTAATTGTTCAGCCGCCCGTTTATTTTCCTTTCTTTTCTGCGGTTACTACTAACAACCGAAAATTAATTTTAAATCCGTTGCTTGAAGTGAATGCTGGATATGAAATGGATTTTGCGCATCTAGAAGTTTGTGCACAGCAGGGTGCGAAATTACTCATGTTATGTACGCCGCATAATCCTGTTGGTCGTGTATGGACTGAGCAAGAGTTACAGGAAGTTTTGCGTATTGCACGCAAATACAATTTAACGATTTTATCTGATGATATTCATGCGGATCTTACTTACTCAGGTGTAACGCACACTATGCTTGGTCGCTTGTCGCAAGCGGGCGATAAAATTATCACTACAATCGCGCCAAATAAAACCTTTAATATCCCAGGCTTGGGCTTATCTGCATTGGTTATTCCAGATGCGACACAGCGCAAAGCTATGAAGCAAATTTTCCAATCCTTGCACGTTGGCAATAGCAATCCTTTTAGTATTGTCGCCTTTGAAGCAGCTTATCGTGAAGGTGACCAATGGCTTAATGCGTTGATGCAATATTTGGAAGCCACGCGTGATTTTGTTGTCGATTATCTGAAAAAAAATATCCCACAAATAAAAATGGCTATACCTGAAGCAACTTATTTGTTGTGGCTTGATTGTCGCGATTTGGGGATGACTGACATACAGTTGCGAGATTTCTTCGTTAAGCAATGCAAGGTGGGTATGAACCCCGGTATTGTGTTTGGCGATGTCGGTAGCGGTTTTATGCGCATGAATATTGGCACTCGGCGTGTCAATATCCAACAGGCACTGCTTGCTATTAAAGAAGCCTTGCCTGCCATGAAAGGCGTACAGGCAGACTAGAGCGGGCTATTTGTTGAATAGACGAGTTTGCTGCTTATTTTTCGACCAATTTAAGATGGAAGTTTTGCCCACTTCAGGTACAATCCGCCGACTTTTTTAGGTGGCCAAATTGACACCTTTATTCGCATCCCTATTTGCATTCCATCTGCACTTCCAGTGAACCAGCATTCGCACGAGATACTATGACCGTAAATACCTTCGACCCGTCGCAAACTACCACTTTGGATACTCCCGCTAGAACGCTCGCCAGCCAAGCGCAGACCGGTGTAAACAAGGGTAATACTATTGGTTTTGTGTCGCTCGGCTGCCCCAAAAACTTAGTGGATTCTGAGCGCATCCTCACTCAATTGCGCACAGAGGGTTACAACATTGTGCCCAGCTACAGTGACGCAGACATGGTGATTGTGAATACCTGTGGCTTTATTGATAGTGCTGTGCAGGAATCTTTGGGTGCAATCGGCGAAGCCTTGGCCGAAAACGGTAAGGTATTAGTGACGGGTTGTTTAGGTGCAAAAAAAGACGAAATTATCCAAATTCACCCTAATGTTTTAGGCATTACTGGTGCTCATGCCTACGAAGAAGTTTTGAGTCAGGTCCACGAACATTTACCGCCAAATCCAAAACACGATCCTTTTTTAGACTTGGTTCCACCACAAGGCATTAAGCTAACGCCGCGTCATTACGCCTATTTGAAAATTTCTGAAGGCTGTAACCATTCCTGCAGCTTCTGCATTATTCCTGATATGCGTGGCAAGCTGGTGAGTCGCCCCATCGGTCAGGTTATGGGTGAGGCCGAGCGTTTGGTCAAAGCAGGCGTTAAAGAGTTGTTGGTGATTTCCCAAGACACCTCTGCTTACGGCGTGGATATTAAACATCGCACCGATTTCTGGGATGGCCGTCCACTTAAAACTGATATGTATCAGTTGGCTGCAGCGCTGGGTGAACTCGGTGTTTGGGTGCGATTGCACTATGTGTACCCTTACTTGCATGTAGATAATGTGATCCCGCTAATGGCGCAGGGTAAGGTTCTGCCCTATTTGGATATTCCCTTCCAGCATGCGAGCCCAACCTTGTTGCGCAAAATGCGTCGCCCAGGTCAGGTTGAAAGAACCTTAGAGCGTATTAAGAGCTGGCGCGAGCAAGTGCCTAATCTCACCATTCGTTCAACCTTTATCGTTGGCTTCCCTGGTGAGACAGAAGATGACTTCCAACAACTTTTGGATTTCTTAAAAGAGGCACAATTAGATCGCGTCGGTTGCTTCCAATATTCACCGGTTGAAGGTGCTAAGGCGAATGATTTGCCAGATCACGTGCCCGACGAAATAAAACAAGAGCGCTACGATCGTTTCATGCAATTGCAGCAAGAAATTTCTACTGAGCGTTTGAAGTTGAAAGTAGGGCAGACGTTGCAGGTGTTGATCGACGAAGTTGACGATGAAGGTGCCATTGGCCGCAGCTTTGCGGATGCGCCAGAAATCGACGGCTGCGTTTATTTAAACGGCGAAGAAAATGTAAAACCCGGCGATCTGGTGAATGTGCTTATCGAACATTCGGATGAATATGATTTGTGGGGTACTAAGGTCGATTA
>CAZZEV010000047.1:9043-15018 GCA_964653305.1 uncultured Cellvibrionaceae bacterium
TTACATCGGAGTTAATGTTGCTTGACTATGTCTAGTTTGAAAACCCTTCTGCTCGCTCTATACCGCTCACTTTTTCTGCGCGTTCTGCTTATCCTTTTAATCTTAATTTGTCTTGCCTACTACACCTTGGTTTTGCCTTGGCTGAATCGCGCCGTCTCAGAAAATTATCAACAGCAAACTGGTCACACGTTACAGCACGACAAATTAGATGTGCAGCTGTTCAAGTGCAATATTAATCTCAATCACTTAAAAGACTCTGCCGGTCTTTGGCAGGCAGATTCGCTGCACGTGAACTTGGCGTGTTGGCAATCTTTGCGCGAGCGCAGTTTGGTGATTAATGAGATTGCAATTCAAAAATTAATGGCCAAGCCCCATCAAGATAAAAATGGTCTGTGGAGCTTTGCGGATATTCTTAAACATCAAGATAAGCTTAATAAAAAGTTAACGTCGAAAAAATCATCTGGCGCACCGATACTGATTAAAAAACTAACTATCGTTAACTCTGCAATAAATTCAAATTTGTTGGTGCTCAACAATATGCCATTAGTTGCTGCGCCGTTAAATTTCACACTTTCTAATATTGATTTGCGCACGCACAACCCTGCAGGTTTTACGCTTAAGGTAGATCTTAATAAAGCAGCGCACGTATCGGTATCGGGTAAGTTGAATTTGGAATCGCTTACAGGTGAACTAGATATAGATGCGCGCAATATTCCCTTTCAATGGTTCAATAGCGTCTTGCAGCCCTATGTTGCTCTAGAGGTTTTAAGAGGTTCAATTGATTTTCAAAATCATGTGACTTTGGTGCAAGGGCAACCGCAAAAAATTATCAGTAGTGGAAAGTTGATTGATTTAAAAGTGCGCCCTACCAGCATGGAACAAGATGCGGTTAAGTGGAAAAGCTTGGCGTGGGATAAAGCAGAAATTTTATTTGCCGAGAAATCCATTCACGCACCGCTAGTGACGCTGGATGAACTTGATGGTCAATTTATTATTGATAGAAACAGAAAAACAAATGTTCAGGCGATGATTTTAACACCTGTCCCTGTTGCTAATAACACTGCACCCACTTCGCCTGCTGCGAATACAGGGGGCAATGATGCTAAGCCGTGGCAATTTACCATTGACCGCTTAGCTGTTAACAACGCGGCGATTGGTTTTTACGATCAATCCTTAACGCCATCCTTTACGGCGATTGTGCAGCAATTTACTGGCGATATAGTTCAGATTTCATCGGATGAAAATAGTACTTCCGTGATTAATTTAGTGGGTAATGTTGATGGTTATGCACCTGTCACTTTAAAAGGTAAGGGCAATCTATTTCGCCAAAAACCAAAGTTGGATGCCTTGTTTTCATTTAAAGGTATGGATATGGGCGCGCTTTCGCCCTATTCGGCAGAATATGCGGGCTGGCGAATTAATAAAGGCTTGCTGAGTGCAGATTTAAACTACCATTACGAAGATGGAAAAATTCTAGGCAAAAATCATGTGGTGATTGATCACCTGGAGTTTGGCGAAAAAGTGCGTGGTACGCGAGTTATTGATATCCCATTACGCCTTGGCTTGGCGCTACTCACGGATGAAAATGGTATTGCTGTTTTGGATACTGAAATTGCTGGTACACCTAATGATCCTGAATTTAAAGTGCGCGATGTTATTATGCGTGCGCTCAGCAATACCTTGAAAAAAATCGTTACATCGCCCTTCAAGTTTTTAAGCAATTTATTAAATACCAAAGAGGATTTGGGTAGCATTGAATTCACGGCAGGTGAACATCAACTAACAGATGCGGCTAAAGAGAAATTACGTTTGCTGACCGATGCCATGAAAAAACGCCCTAAAATGCGCTTAAGTGTTAAAGGTGTATACGATCAAACGGCTGATGCAGTCGCATTAAAAGAAGAACAAGTTAAAACCGCCTTACAAAAAAGTGGTGCGAGCGTGGATGCATTAGCGTCTCACAATGAGGTCTGGGCTGCAGCGGTTAATACGCAATACCAAATGAAAGCATTGACGGATGCAAGCCTAAATGCTGAACAGAAATATCAAGCTTTGATTACTGCGGAGGCGCTTGACCCAGAGCGGCTTAATAAATTGGCCCATGAACGAGCGCAGGCCGTTAAGCAGCATTTTATGTTGCAGCTGGGCGTTGCCAATGAGATGGTTTTACTGGATTCAGAGCATTGTGAAAACGCGGGGCAATGTACTTTGCGCGCGGCAGTTTTTACCTTGGAAATATAATTTTAGTTAAATAGCAATGAGATTACTATGGAAGACGTGCGTCACTACCCTGATCAAAATCGCTTTGTTTTGGAGCGTGAAGGTGCGCAAGCTGTTTTACAATACAAACTGTCGAGTTCCCAGCAGGGAATCACTGCCATCGATTTTAATAGCACCTTTGTTCCTCCAGAATTCAGAGGTAAGGGCTTGGCCGAAAAGTTAGTGCGCACAGGCATTAAATGGGCAAAAGAGCAGCGCTATGAACTGCATGCTAGCTGTTGGTATGCAGCAAAATTTATTCGTTAGTGATGTATTTCTTAAGAAGGAGTTGTTATGCGTAAGTCGATAATAGGTTTTACGCTCTTGGAAATGTTGGCGGTCTTGGCGGTTATGGCAATACTGCTGCTTATTTCTCTGCCATCGTTTGAATCTAAAAATACTCGCACACAAATTATTGAATCCATCGAGCTGATTAAACCGCTCAAAGAAAGCATAGCGTTGTTTTATCTTGCGGAACATAAATTCCCAAGAACGAATCAAGAGGCGGGTATACCCAAAGCTGAGTTTTTAATTGGCAACTATGTGCAAGCTATTGTGTTAGAAAATGGGGCATTTCACATCACTTTTGGCAATAAAGTACATGCCAAACTCAAAAACAAGATCTTGTCCATTCGCCCCATGGTGGTTAAAGACTCCCCCGAAAGTCCCATTTCATGGCTGTGCGGCAATGACGCTGCTCCTGAAGGTATGATTGCGGTTGGCGCCAATAAAACGGATATAGCCAATAGGAATCTGCCTATGAATTGCTTTTAACCACCTTAAGAATTTACTCCTGCTTTCCTGCGCTCAAATAAGCAAATATTTCCACTTATCCTGATAAAACTCCGCTTGGCATCTTTAAGCCCATTCTCGTTTTTCTTTATCAATAATAACCTTCAGTTTTAATGCAAGAAAATCAGCACGTCTGATTTCATCTCTCATTCAATAATTGCAGGTTAATTATGTTGAAACTCCTCGTCGCTATTTTATTGTTTTTTCCGATGGTGGCAACCGCTGCGGACATCAGTTTAAGAGAACAGTTTGCTGAAGGCGGTATTGCGCTGGTTGTTATACTGCTGATGTCGATATTGTTAGTCGCCATCAGTGCTGAGCGGTTAGTTAATTTTCGCACTAAAAATATTTTTTCATCTGCCCTCGTTACTCATGTAAGACCTTTATGGCTTGCTGGTGATTTTGACCAAATTCATGAACTGCTAGAGGCCGAAAAAAATACGCTAGGGCGTATTCTTAATTACCTGCTTTGTCATCGGCATCAACAGGTTTCAGTGCTTGCATTGGGCGCCACCGAAATTGCATCACTAGAACTCCGGCAACATCAACAAAAAGCTTATGCCCTTTCCATAGTCGCCACAGTTGCGCCTATTGTTGGCTTGCTAGGTACAGTGATTGGCATGATTGAGGCTTTTCATGTAATTGCCTATTCGCAGGGAATGGGTAATCCCGCGTTGTTAGCGGGTGGCATTTCAAAAGCATTAATCAATACGGCGGCAGGTTTAAGCGTGGCGTTACCTGCATTAGCTATGCACCATTTTTTTAAACATCGCAGCGCGGTGTTAAGTCTTCAGCTCGAGCAAACCATCAACCAATGTATTACGGAATGGTTTACATCCACTCTTTCTGATTCAATCACCAACTTAAAAGTGGTGTCCCATGCGAATTAATCTGGGTGAAGATGAGCAACCAGAAATTGGTTTGATTGCACTTATAGACTGCATATTTTTTCTGTTGATGTTTTTTATGGTTTCAACCTCATTTTCTCAACAAACGGCGACACAGGGGCAGCGTGAGTTGTCAGTCGTTTTACCTGAGGCTAGCGCTAATTTGGATTCAAACGCAACTCTAGAAAAAGTTGTTGCAATCAGTATCGATAAAAAAGGCAGTTTATTTTTTCAAGGGGAGCCTATATCCATAAATAAACTTCAGGATCACCTCAAAGTGCTTGGCAAAGAAAATAAGCAAGCTCTCATAGAAATTGCAGGAGATGAAACGGTTTCCTATAAGCATATCATCAGCGTTATTGATATATGCCAGTTTGAGGGGTTAACCAATATAGCGTTACAAACTAGGAATAAGTGAAGTGACTACACTTTCATATAAACCTGTCTATCCTGTGGCTGCACATGATCCTTTACATCCATTTACAACAGGTTACCGCTATTTTTGGTTTTCTGTTGTGTTTCATTTGTTAGTTATTTATATGCTAAGTCAAATAGCGATAAAACCTGTTGTTGATAATGGAATGGATCAACGAGTAAAGCTCTCTATAAGTAATACTTATCGAATGAATATGCAGCAAAGTGTAAAAAACATCGCAGCTATTCAGAACGATTTGGTAAACACTTTGGATGCTTCTGCGAAGGAACATTTGAAGTTGGAACCCATTTCAGCAAAAGATATTGAAAATCCGAAAGTTACCTCTTCCCAGCTATTAGAGCTGGCCCAGAAAATTTCTGAAAATATCCGTAAGATCGAACGCGAGTTGCGAGTGCAAGATTTGCAGAGAGCTGTATTCATGTCACGTGATGATGTGCTTAAACGAGTCTTGTTAATGGAGGTAGGGCTGCCAGCTTATAGAGGGAATTCTATTCCTGGATCAACCATGGTCAAATTGGTTAAGGATATGGAAGAAAAAGCGCAGAATTCGTTGCGTAACAGGGAGGGCGATATTAAAAAACGAGGAGGTGGAGACTCCACGCTAGTTACCGAAAAAACCACAGACTTACGTGTGTCTCAAGTAAGTAATGCTGATCCAAATATCATAAAAGGCATTGCACCTTCAATAAATAAAACTGGGGGGCAGGGAAGGTTACACACTAAAAATGATTTTGTTGATCTATGGCTAGATCATATTCCACCCGTTAATCGCCAAAACCCAAAAAAGGTGGCGGGACGCATTTTAAAAAATGGTGGTCAATATGCAGATCGAGTTTTCGTAAATAGTTGGTACATCATTGGACCCTTCGCTCGCTCGGGTAAACACCCGCCGGAGTATGCCGTAGATTTAGACGCGGTTTATTACGGGAAGGAAAATAGGACTGTAAGTTGGCAATACGTGAGTAATTCTCAATATCCGTTGATTCCGCCTCAAACTGATAAGGCGGGTGTGTTTTATGGCTATACCGAAATTATGGTAGAGCGCGAGCAAGATCTGTGGGTATGGATTGGTGCAGATGATTTTGCGAGTCTTGAACTGAACGATAAACTTATCTGGAATAGCGATGTGTTTAATAAAAAGTTTAACGACTTGGCTTACGCGAAAAGCAACCCTGAGCAAAGCAACTGGAACCTCACCGAATATAAGCGTCTGGTTCGTTTTAAGGCTGGGCGCAACACCTTCAAGTTTAAATTAACCAACTCAGATACCACTACATTCTTCTCGGTGGTACTTACCAAGTAATTTGAGCTTATTCAAAGAGGGATAGAGGGTTCTATGAGGGAAAGAGGGGATAGCTATGGCAGGTAAGCGGGATGGCAGGGAAATGCCCACCGAGGGTGGGCATTCAGTCAGAAAGAGCCTGTAGCCCTCTTTGCCTTATCCTTCGTACTTGCAGAGGTAAGAGGTTTCTACGTCTGCAGTCACTTTGAACTTTTGGTTGGCTTCAACAATGAAGGTTTGGCCTTCTTTGAAGGTTTCTGCCTTATCGCTGCCTGGCAATACTACGGTCAAGCTACCGCTAACAACGGTCATGTACTCT
>CAZZEV010000048.1:0-15013 GCA_964653305.1 uncultured Cellvibrionaceae bacterium
TCCTATTATTGCTTGCCGGTTTTATCGGTGCAGAAAAACTGATGCGTTTTTCTGAGTTAAAAATGTATGGCGACGATATTGTTTACACCCAATCAACACCTTATCAGCGTATTGTCTTAACGCGTTGGCGCGATGATTTTCGCTTATATCTGAATGGCAATTTGCAATTCTCCTCGCGCGATGAATATCGCTATCACGAATCCTTGGTTCACCCAGCTCTGGCAACTCTACCGCATGCACGCGATGTGTTGGTGTTAGGTGGTGGTGATGGTATGGCAGTGCGCGAACTCTTGAAATATTCACATATTGAGCGCATTACCTTGGTGGATCTTGACCCACAAATGACGGAAATGTTTAAAAGCGATACCGTATTGAGCAAGCTGAACAATTTGAGTTTGCAATCGCCTAAAGTCACCGTTGTGAATGCGGATGCACTTACATGGATGGAGGCGCAAACGCAAAGTTACGATGCAATAGTGGTGGATTTCCCAGACCCTACTAACTATGCACTCGGTAAATTATATTCAGTCACTTTTTATCAAATTTTGCGCAGACACCTCCGGCCACAAGGGTTGGCTGTGGTACAAACCACATCGCCTTTGTATGCGCCCAAATCCTATTGGATGGTTAATAACACCGCACGTGCAGCGGGCTTTAACACAACGGGATACCATGCCCTCGTGCCCACGTTTGGCGAATGGGGATTTATGTTGTTGAGTGAAAAAGCCTATCAACAACCCGCAGAAATTCCTGTGCCTACACGCTTCCTCAACCCTGCAATTCTGCCAACTTTGTTTGTGTTTCCGCAGGATATGCAATCCGATATTCAAGAAATCAATCGTTTGGATAACCAAGCGCTAGTGCGGGTTTTTGAACAGGAATGGGGAGCGGCGTTGCGGTGATAAAAGGCATTACCCGGCGCGATTTTTTAATCGGCAGTAGCGGTGCGCTTTTATTGGGTTGCAGTGAACAAGCCCCCAGCTTGCCGAGCGGATTGTTATTGGGGCCGGATCACAGCATCGGCCACAAGCTGCGCGATGGTCAGTTTCCCGCGGCTACGCGCGAAATTCATACTCCCATTCTTATTGCTGGTGCAGGTATTGCTGGTCTTAATTGCGGCTGGTGGCTGCAGCGCAATGGCATTACCGATTTTCAACTCTTGGAGTT
Source organism: uncultured Cellvibrionaceae bacterium (assembly GCA_964653305.1). GTDB lineage: Bacteria > Pseudomonadota > Gammaproteobacteria > Pseudomonadales > Cellvibrionaceae > Cellvibrio. The sequence goes on from CAZZEV010000048.1 coordinate 1,168, forward strand.
AGAGTCTGTTGCGGGTGGTAATACGCGCTCAGGGCAAAATGCCGTTAGCGCGTTTCCGTGGGGCGCGCACTATTTGCCCCTGCCGGGTACAGATGCCCACTATGTACGCATGCTCTTAGCTGATTTGGGTGCGCTGCAAGGTGATATTAATGCGCTCGCGCCCACCTATGATGAGCGTCTTCTGGTGCAAGCACCGGATGAGCGTTTATTTATCAATGGCGCTTGGCAGGAAGGACTAATTCCGCGCGTTGGGATTGGCGCGAGCGCCAAGCGCGAGATTCAGCAATTTGAAGCCTTAATGAGCGAGTGGGGCGAACGCAAAGGTGCAGATGGCCGCTATGTGTTTACGATTCCCTCTGCAATGGGTTCTGCAGACCCTGCATTTCTCGTGCTCGATAAAATCACGTTTAAGGATTGGTTGCTGCAGCAGAATTTACTCAGTGACGTTTTGCATTGGTATGTGAGCTACAGTTTGCGCGATGATTTTGGTGCGGGTCAGGATCGCGTATCTGCGTGGGCAGGCCTGCACTACTTTTGTTGTCGGCGTGGGCAAGCCGCAAATGCCGAATCAAATAGTGTACTAACCTCGCCACAAGGTAATGGCTGGATTGTTGAGCGTTTAAGTAAAATACTACAACCGCAACTAAAAACGGGTCATACGCTTGTGCGTATAGACGCTCAATTCAATAGCGTGAGCGCAGACGTATACGATAGTGCCACACAAGAAGTTACCCGCATGATTTGCGAACAACTGGTTTGGGCTGCTCCACTTTTTGTGTTGCCGCGTGTATGGCCAGCTATGCCCCACATTACTCCGCCAGACTATGCGCCTTGGCTGGTGGCTAACCTCACGGTTAATAATATCAATGAGCATGAGTTTACCGCTTGGGATAGTGTGATTTATCAAGGTCAGGGTTTGGGTTATGTGGATTCCACCCATCAAACGCTACAGTTTCACCGCCCCCAGCGCGTGCTGACTTATTACCGCGCACTTAGCAACTTGGCTCCTCGCGAAGCACGGCAACAGCTGTTGACCCGTTCACATGAAGCTTGGACCACTCAGATTTTTGCAGATCTCCGCAAGGCTCATCCGCACTTGGAAAAGCAGTGCAGTGCCATTGATCTTTGGCGTTGGCCACATGCTATGGCAATACCTGTCCCTGGCTTCCGCAGTAGCCTTTTGAGCCGCCAGCAAGCGTTGCATCCTCGTATTCAGGTTGCCCATAGCGATTTGTCGGGTTTTTCGCTGTTTGAGGAGGCGCAATACTGGGGGATCAAGGCTGCCCAAAAAATAATCGCCACTTAAATCGCATCTATTTTTCGGGGTGTGCGGCTGGTGGATGTTCTGCAATTGCTTCACAATTCGCGCCCCAAACCCCTTATTGCCAGTTATATCATGACCACCAACGATGATTTTTTCCGCCAGCAAATGAAAGGTGTTAGGCCTATTAAGGCCGAGGTCAAGGTTGACCTTGCCCGGCAGCAGCAAGACAAACTCAATGCTGAAAATCGTCGCAAGGCGGCGACTGAAGAATTGGCGAAAGACAAAAACTTTTTGTCGGGCGAATACATTGAGCCGGTCGATCCGCTCGCTGTTTTAGAATTTAAGCGCGATGGTGTGCAGACTGGTGTGTATCGCAATTTGCGTTTGGGGAAATACCAAATCGATGCGCGTTTGGATTTGCACCATATGACCGTCGATCAGGCGCGCAATGCGGTTTATCAATTTATTAATGACTGCATGAAACACGATATCCGCTGCGCTCTCATTACCCACGGCAAAGGCGAAGGTCGCAGTTTGCCTGCGCAATTAAAAAGCTGTTTGAACCACTGGCTACCGCAATTTGATCCTGTACTCGCTTTTCACTCTGCGCAAAAACACCACGGCTGGGTGGGCGCGACTTATGTGTTGTTAAAGAAATCTGAGAAAAAGAAACTGGAGACATGGGCGCTGCATAATAAAAAGTAGGCTGCATCTACTTCTTCACGAACCCAACTCACTTTTGGCTTTCAGATTGATATTTGGAGATATTGGGAGGGGGTTATTCTCACGTTTTTGGTTTTTCCGCAGCCTGAGGGACGGTGACCACAATTCACTCGGAGCTCCATTTTTGGCGGTTAATTATCGTTAGGTGAGTGCGTTATTACCTGTTTGTATTGTGATCAATAACTCAATAATCTAAAAATGATTACGCAATCTATTGTAACCAATGGTAACGCTGTGTATATTTGCAACAGGTTTTTATGTTGCTTTTACAGGGGTGTTCAATATGTACTTACCAAGTTCAACAGCGTTTTTTCAAGGGCAAACTGATGCCGCTAATGGGTTGGCTACACCTAAGCAGCCTTCGTCTTTCGCATCTTACGATGAGAAAATGTACTTCCGTGGGTTTATGCAACAACAGCGTAAAATGACCAAGATGTCAGAGGCTCAAAGCTATCGTACGGATATGTTTGCGCTCGCTTCTTAGGCTTGTTTTAGTTTCATTTTGATGGCGCAATCAGTTGCCGTCGCTGTGTATTATTGAGTTGATTTTGCCGATGATTGAAGGTGTAATTTGCTGCAGGGCTTGTCAAATTTACCTTCGATCTGTACTCTTCTTGCTCCGATTACCCGCTTTGGGTGTCTGATTGTCGGTGCAATGCCGACTCAATAGATCCCTTTCTTATATCAAATCTCCTTTTTTAACTCAAAATAATCCCACACTTAATATTTCACTTTAAGTTTCGTCTCTATTGCCTTGAATTTGTTAAATAAGCTCGGAATTTCCTCTCTCTGTTTTGCGTGTTTTCCCCGTTGATCCCTTCTTTATCGCGTTTTTTAGCGTGATTTTCCGCTCTTTTCGGTAATTGCTTGCTTGACTTTGACCTCTCTCGATTTATAGTGTGCCTTGTGGAAAAAAGTGGGTTTTAGTGGTGTTTTGTGGAAAATTCCAGCTAATAACGACAGTTAAAACTAAAAGCGACAGCAAAAACAAAAAAAGTGGTGAATCGTGTTCACAGGTAGCAACTCCATCAGCATGGACCCTAAAGGTCGCATGGCAATACCGACTCGCATACGCGAAGAGTTGGTGGTGTCTTGTGGCGGGCGTCTGGTGGTGACTGCGCACACGCAAGATCGCTGCTTGTTGGTTTACCCAGAGCCTGTGTGGTTGGAGTTATTGCCGCAAATCGAAGCGCTTCCCAGCTTGAATAAGGTATCTCAGCGCACCAAGCGCATTCTCATTGGTTATGCCACGGCGCTGGAAATTGATACCAGCGGCCGTGTACTCGTCCCCCCAACCCTGCGTGAGTACGCGAATATCGATAAAAAGATGATGCTGGTTGGTCAGGGTAAAAAGCTGGAGTTGTGGAGTGAAGAGAGTTGGCTGGCGCTGTTGAACGAGCCTGCTGACGATGAGATTCCCAGCGAAATGCTATCGCTTTCGCTCTAGGAATTGCTCATGACTCAACTTCAACATGTCACCGTACTTTTACAAGAGGCGGTTGACGCACTAGTCACAAACCCCGCTGGTTTCTATGTGGACGGTACTTTTGGCCGCGGTGGGCACAGTGCTTTGGTATTGGAGCATTTGTCCCCAGAAGGCCATTTGATGGGGATAGATAAGGATGTATCGGCAATCGCAGTCGCTAATGAGCGTTTTGCTGACGATGCCCGATTTGAGATTGCCCACGGTTCATTTGCTGAATTGGCTGAACTAATCGAAGCGCGCGGTATGACCAGTAAGGTGGACGGCGTTTTGTTGGATTTGGGGGTGTCATCGCCCCAGTTGGATGAAGCCGAGCGCGGTTTCAGCTTTCAGAACGATGGTCCTTTGGATATGCGTATGGATCAAACCCGTGGCCAAAGCGCGGCGGATTGGGTCAACAACGCAACAGAAGAAGAGATTGCTCGCGTTATCAAAGAGTTTGGCGAAGAGCGTTTTGCCAAGCGTATGGCGCGGGCAATCGTGACCGAGCGTCAGAAAACGCCATTTACTCGCACCAAGCATCTCGCCGAAGTGATTAAAGAAGCGAATCCGGCATGGGAGAAGGGAAAGCATCCTGCTACCAGAGCCTTTCAGGCGATTCGAATCCATGTGAATAACGAATTAACGGATTTGGATGCAGTTTTAGAGCAGGCGCTTAAGGTTTTGGTTGTGGGTGGTCGTCTCGTCGTTATCAGCTTCCATTCCTTGGAAGATCGCGTTGTAAAACGTTTTATTCGTCGCCAAGAGCTGGGTGATCCCGTGCCACGTGGTTTGCCGGTGCGCGATGAGCAGTTGAATAAACGCATGCGCTCTTGCGGTAAAGCCATCAAAGCCAGCGACGGTGAAGTGGATGCCAACGTGAGATCGCGCAGCGCGATTATGAGAGTCGCGGAGAAAATTGCTTAATTCCAACAACAAAGATTTAACTCACAAACAACATCTATCAATTACAGGGGCAGCATGAGCCAATTCCAGACAAAAGCACCAAAACGCATAGCGCCTTGGGCGTTATTGCTGGTGGCTTGTCTCTGGTTTTCGGTAATCGCTTCTGCATTGGTGGTGGTTGCAACTACACAACAAGTTCGCCGCGATGTAAACCAGCTAGAAACTCTGCGCCGTGAAGCATCCCATTTGCAAGTTGAGTGGGGCCAATATCTCCTCGAAGAAAGCACATGGGCTGCCTACAGCCGCATCGAAGGTATCGCCAATAAAGAGCTAAACATGATGGCTCCCACAACCGAACACGTGGTGATGGTGCCTGCCGATGATTAGATCACCCAAGGTGCTACTACCTACTACCAATTCTTCGCGAGCCAAACCGCAAACTCATCAATCGCGCAGCCCCCTAAAGGTTGCGCGTTGGCGTTTCTATTGTGTGATGGGTGTGATGGCGATTTTAGTCGTGGTGTTGATCGGACACTTGGCGCGCTTACAGGTATTGCCAAATACCGATAAAGGTTTTGAATTTTTGCAGGACCAAGGTGAGTCGCGCACTTTGCGCACAGAAATTATTCCCGCGTATCGCGGTGTAATTACTGATCGTAATGGCTCGCCCTTGGCGGTGAGTACTCCAGTGGCAACTTTGTGGGCCAATCCAAAAGTGCTATTGCAATCGCCGCAGCGTTTTGCCGAATTAGCGCAAGTATTAAATGTCAATAAAGCCGATTTGGAAGCGCGTTTAAGACGTTATGCTGCGAAAGAATTTATGTATTTAGAGCGTCAAATGGCTCCCGATGCTGCACAAAAAATTATGGATTTGGATATTCCCGGCGTAAACGTGCGCACCGAATATCATCGCTATTATCCAGCAGCAGATGTGGTTTCCCATTTGGTCGGAATGACCGACGTAGATGATCGCGGTCAAGAGGGTATGGAGTTGGCTTATGACGCTTGGTTAACCGGTGAAAATGGTTCCAAGCAAGTGTTGAAAGATTTGCGCGGTCGCACAGTAAAAGAATTGCAATTAATTAAAGCGGCGCGCTCTGGTCAAAATTTAACGCTCAGTATTGATTTACGTTTGCAGTATCTTGCGCACCGCGAATTAAAAAAAGCGGTTGAAGAAAGTGGTGGCATCGCTGGTTCCTTGGTGATTTTGGATGTGGATACCGGTGAAGTTTTAGCAATTACTAATTACCCATCCTACAACCCAAATGACCGCTCGCAAGCGAGAGGTGCTGCGCTACGCAATCGTGCCATTACCGATATGTATGAGCCAGGTTCTACTTTCAAACCTCTAGGTATTTTGGCAGCCCTCGAAACGGGAAAATTTAAGCCAAGCGATGTGATTGATACTAATCCCGGTTATTTCCAAGTTGCGGGTAAAACTATTAAAGATCATGACAATGAAGGTGTCATTGATCTTGCGATGATCATCGCAAAATCCAGCAATATTGGCATGACTAAGATCACCTTGCAGCTCGATCCAAATGCAATGGGTAATATGTATTCGCGCCTGGGTGTGGGGCAACAAATCGGTACAGGCTTTCCGGGCGAAGCAACTGGCTTTGTGCCGAAACTCAAGCCAGCACAATTAATAGAACGCGCAAACTTATCTTATGGTTATGCACTACACACCACCGTTTTACAAGCTGTGCAAGCGTATGCCGTAATTGCGGCGGGTGGAATTAAAAAGCAAATATCCTTACTGAAAGTGGATGCTGCACCTGAAGGCACAAAAATTGTCGATAAAAAATATACCGATCAAGTTAAAACAATGTTGCAAAAAGTGGTTGCTGCTGAAGGTACAGGCAAGCGCGCGCGCACTATTTCTTACACCGTGGCAGGTAAAACTGGCACAGCGTTTAAGTCTGTCGGTGGCCGTTATACCGGCAAACAAGTTTCATCATTTGCGGGTATGGCACCAGTTGATAATCCGCGCATAGTAACCATGGTGGTGATTGATGAGCCGCAAGGTGCAGGTACAACTGCAAATGGTGGCATGGTTGCAGCACCTGCATTTTCAAAAGTAACTGAAGATGCATTGCGTATGTTGCAAGTCCCGCCAGATGCAACGATTGAACAAATTGAGGAAGTGAAAGCCTATGCAGCACGCAATGAAAAAATTGCTGCTGCAAAAGCTGCTGCGAAATTAAAAGCCCAGCAAGAAGCGGCTGCTCAGTCACAAGAGGTGCCGCCACAATGACCTCTCAAAAAATAACTCTGAAGCAATTATTGCCAGAAATTAGTTTGGGTAATGCAACTGCCATAGAAGTACAGGGTATCAATTTAGATTCGCGCACTGTTGCAGCTGGCGAAGTATTTTTTGCTTTGGTAGGTGCAAAATTAGATGGTCGCCAATTTATAGCTAAAGCGATTGAATTAGGTGCGGGCGCTATTTTGGTAGAAGCCGATAAGCAGTGGCAAGGTATAGAGTGGATTGGTGTTGTACCAGTAATTGCCGTTGAAGACTTGGCTCACAAAGTAAGTGGTATTGCTGGGCGCTTTTATTCACATCCAAGTCAATCTTGCCGTTTAATAGGTGTTACCGGTACTAACGGAAAAACAACCTGTACCTTATTAATTGCACAACTGGCTGCATTACTTGCGAAACAAGAAAAAAATACAGCGGGTGTTGTTGGTACTCTAGGCTTCGGTATTCTCGATGCAAATGCTCTTGCGCCGCTTGCACAACAAATCTCTGCTGTGCATTCCACAGGTTTAACTACACCAGATCCTATCAACTTACAAAAAATTCTCGCCGATTTGGTCGAGCAAAAAGCAGCAACTATTGCGATTGAGGTTTCATCGCACAGCTTGGTGTTAGGACGCGTAGCTGCATTACAATTCGATACCGCCATTTTTACTAATCTTACGCAAGATCATTTGGATTTTCACGGTGATCTTGCGAGTTACGGTAAAGCTAAAGCGCAACTTTTGAATCAGGCAAGCTTAAAGCATGCAATTGTCAATTTTGATGATTCTTGGGCAAAAAGCTTGCTGCAAAAAATTCCACAAGAAGTTGCCTCCATCAGTTTTTCAATAAGTGATAGCAGTGCCGATGTTTATTTAACTGAGCTACAGCTAACCGCTACGGGTGCAACTGCACAATTACATTCGCCTTGGGGTAATGCCGAATTGGCGTCACCTTTTATTGGCAAGTTTAATCTCAGTAACTTACTCGCTGTAATTGCTGCTATGTGTGTTAGTGGCGCGGAATTAGAAGCAGTATTGAAGTTAGTTCCGCAGTTGCAAGCTGCACCGGGTCGCATGCAATCCGTTGTTTTGGATGATAGTCAACAAGATGTGCATGTTGTAGTGGATTACGCCCACACGCCGGATGCATTAGAAAATACCTTGCGTGCAATTCGTGAACATACGCAAGCGCGTGTTTGGTCGGTGTTTGGTTGTGGCGGTGATCGCGATAAAACTAAACGTCCACTGATGGGGCGCATTGCAGAAAAATATAGCGATTACCTAATTATCACTAATGACAATCCTCGCGGTGAGGAGCCCTCAGCAATTGCAGCCGATATTATTCGCGGTTTACACAATGCTAATGGCTGCTTAGTCATTGCAGACCGTGCGCAGGCAATTGATTTTGCGGTGCAGCAAGCCAAATCAGGCGATTTGGTATTAATTGCAGGAAAGGGCCATGAGGAATATCAAATTTTTGCAGAGCAAACTTTGTCATTTAGCGATGTAAAACAGGCGCGTTTAGCCTTACAGCGGCGCATTGCTAAGCGCGATTTAGATAATTTTAATTTAGGTGATTCGAGTAATCACGATAATCAACAGGGGAGCTTGTCATGATTGCACCTCTGACTTTAAAACAGGTTGCAGAGTTTTGTCGAACTTCACTGGACGCTGAAGTACATGGTGGTGACGCGCAATTTACGAGAGTCAATACCGATACCCGCAGCTTGGCAGCGGGTGAATTATTTGTGGCTTTGCGCGGTGAACGTTTTGATGCGCATGATTTTTTGGCGCAGGCAGCCGAAAAAGGTGTATGTGGTTTAGTGGTTGAAAGGTTTGATTCAAGCATCGCGCTGCCGCAGTTAGTGGTAACAGATACCTTGTTGGCGCTTGGTCAAATTGCGGCCATGAATCGCAATGCATTTACTAAACCTGTATTAGCTATTACCGGTAGTAGCGGGAAAACCACAGTAAAAACTATGTTGGCTGATATTTTGCGCGAGTGCGGCAATGTGCACGCGACAAAGGGCAATTTAAATAACCACATAGGCGTACCACTAACGCTACTGCAATTAAATGCGGATCATGATTTTGCAGTAATTGAAATGGGTGCAAGCGCAATCGGTGAGATAGCTTATTTATGTTCACTCGCACAGCCGCAAGTCTCTATGATCAACAATGTGATGCCCGCACATATTGAAGGTTTTGGCTCTATTGAAGGCGTTGCTCAAGCTAAAGGTGAAATTTACCAAGGCTTAAATGCGAAAAATACTGCTGTTATTAATATTGACGATCAATTTTCTCCGCAATGGTTAGCATCTGTTCAGGCAAATATTATTTGTGTATCGCTGAATAACTCGCAAGCAGATTGTTATGCAGAAAATATTCAGTTTGCTTCGGATTCTGTTCAATTCGACCTTGTAATAAAAGGTCACAAGCACGCAATAGCTATGAATGTGCTCGGCGAACACAGTGTACGCAATGCACTTATGGCATCGGCTATGGCTTATGCCGTGGGCGCGAGTCTAGAAAATATTCAACAGGGGCTCGCGCATTTCTCACCCGTAGGTGGGCGAATGAGTCGTCATATTGGCGTTAATAAAGCATTAATTATTGATGATAGTTACAACGCCAACCCAGGTTCGGTGCGTGCTGCGATTGATGTACTGGCGGTACGCGAAGGTGAACGGATTCTGGTGCTAGGGGATCTGGGTGAGCTTGGCGAAAATGCAGCCGAGTTACATGCGCAGCTAGGTGCATACGCTCTGCAAAAAAATCTAGATCATTTTTTTACCTTGGGTGTATTAACGCAACATGCAAGCGAAGCTTATGGTCAACAACTTGGCCAACATCATTTTTCTGAACGTGAATCATTGATTGCAGCACTAAAAAAATTAACAACACCTGACACTACAATTCTTATCAAAGGTTCTCGCAGTGCCAAAATGGATTTGGTCGTGAGCGCACTTTGCTCCAACGGAGACGATCACTAATGTTATTTTGGCTCGCAGAACAATTAAAAGAGCATATTCATGGTTTTGGTGTTTTCCAATACCTAACATTGCGCGCTATTTTGGCTGTGTTAACCGCGCTCGGCATTTCGTTAATCTTTGGCCCTTGGTTCATTCGCCGCTTAAGCGAACTAAAAATTGGTCAGTCGGTACGTACTGATGGTCCACAAAGTCATCTGAGTAAGTCAGGTACTCCCACCATGGGCGGCGCCTTGATTTTGGTCGCTATTTTCGCGAGTGCTTTGCTCTGGTCAGATTTAAGTAACCGCTATGTGTGGGTGGTCATGGTGGTCACCGCCATTTTTGGTGCGGTGGGTTGGGTAGATGACTATCGCAAAGTTGCCAAAAAAGATTCACGCGGTCTACCGGCGCGTTGGAAATATTTGTGGCAGTCGATCGCAGGTTTTGGTGCGGCAACGTTTTTATATTTCACTGCTGCTATCCCAGCCGAAACGCAAATGTTTGTTCCTTTCTTCAAAAATGTGGCACTTGATTTAGGGCTGTTCTATATCGTTTTCACTTATTTTGTCATCGTTGGCACCAGCAACGCAGTGAATCTCACTGATGGTTTAGATGGCCTAGCGATCATGCCTTGTGTGATGGTGGCTGGCGCACTCGCTTTAATTTCATGGATCGTGAGTAACACTATTTTCAGCAACTATTTGCATATTGCCCACATTCCTGGGGCGGGTGAGCTGGTCGTGTTCTGTTGTGCAATGGTGGGGGCGGGTTTAGGTTTTTTATGGTTTAACACCTATCCCGCCACGGTGTTTATGGGAGATGTCGGTGCTCTCGCACTTGGCGCTGCGTTAGGAACCATTGCAGTTATCGTTCGTCATGAAATCGTACTCTTTATCATGGGCGGTATTTTCGTACTCGAAACCGTATCGGTTATTTTACAAGTCGCTTCGTTCAAATTAACCGGCAAACGTATTTTCCGCATGGCGCCTATTCATCACCACTTTGAATTAAAAGGTTGGCCTGAGCCGCGCGTCATTGTGCGTTTCTGGATTATTGCGTTGATGCTGGTGTTGATTGGTTTAGCAACACTTAAAATTCGCTAATTATATTTTTGGAAAAAATACTGTGACACAAATGATTGCCACTAATCGCATTAAAGCCGTTATCGGAACTGGTATTACTGGTTTGTCGGTAGCGCGCTTTCTTGTGCAGCAACAACAGGCCTTTGTGTTGCTTGATACTCGTGCTGCTCCACCTAATTTAGAAAAAATTAAAGCCGAGTTCCCTGAAGTGCAATTGCAGTTGGGTGACTTGGATGTAGATACGCTCTTGCATTGCGAAGAGATCATCGTAAGCCCCGGTATTTCGCTTGAAACTCCTGCAATTGCTAAGGCAAAAGAGGCTGGTGTGTCAGTTGTTGGTGATATCGAGTTATTTGTGCGTTACGCAAAAGCACCCATAGTTGCAATTACGGGCTCCAATGCAAAAAGTACAGTAACGACTTTAGTTGGCGAGATGGCGACTAAGGCAGGAATCAAAGTTGCGGTTGGTGGCAACTTGGGAACACCAGCGCTTGAATTGTTGGAAAATGATATTGAATTGTATGTGATGGAGCTTTCCAGTTTTCAACTGGAAACCGTGACTAAGTTAAATGCCAAGGTGGCAACTATTTTGAATATCAGTGCGGATCATCTTGATCGTTATGCTGATATGCGCGCTTATATTCTTGCAAAATTGCGCGTGTATTTTGGCGCTGAAAATATTGTAGTCAATCGCAATGATGTATTAACGCATCCTCCGTTTGCCGCTGGCGCAAAGGCCATTTATTTTGGTGGTAAAGCCGATTTTGGTAGCTTCGGTTTAATCGAAGAAAATGGCGAAACTTTCCTCGCTAAAAATTTAAAGCCACTGCTATCAACCCGCGAATTAAAAATCAGTGGTAAGCATAATGTTGACAACGCTTTGGCTGCGCTCGCATTAGGTGACGCGGCGGGTATTCCTATTGATGCCATGGTTGAAACTTTAAAAGAGTTTCGTGGTTTACATCATCGCTGTGAGTTCGTAGCTACCAAAAGTGGTATTGATTTTTACAATGATTCCAAGGGCACTAATATTGGTGCAACTGTTGCGGCGATTGCAGGTTTAGCGCGCACCCCGGCACAACTCATTGTGATTGCCGGTGGTGAGGGTAAAGGGCAGGACTTTATTGAATTAAAATCTGTACTCGCAAAAAATACTTGCCGTTTAGTGCTGATTGGCCGCGACGCCCCCGTTATTGCTGCAGCTGTAAATGATGTTGTTCAAATCGAATTCGCCAATTCTATGCAAGACGCTATTAACAAATCCTTTGCGCAAGCGAATGCTGGCGATGCGGTGTTGTTATCACCTGCTTGTGCAAGTTTCGATATGTTTAAAAATTACGAAGATCGTGGCGAGCAATTCTGTGCTGGGGTCTTGGCGTTGCACGAAAAAGGAGGCGCAGCGTAATGTCGACCGCTCCTATGCCTCTCTATCAGGGTTCAAACTTAACATTAGGTCAGCGTATTGACTGGCCTTTGCTTTGTTTATGGTTTGCGCTTTTATCGATTGGTTTGGTGATGGTGTCTTCAGCATCTATTTCATTTTCTGCTGCATCCAAGTTTACTCATAACGATGCCTGGTATTTCGCAAAGCGTCACGGCATTTATTTATTAATGGGATTGTTCTTAGCCACATTTGTTGTCGCCATTCCAATTAGTCTATGGGAAAAATATTCCGGTCACTTTTTAATTTTCACTCTGTTCTTGTTAGTGATTGTTTTGATCCCAGGTATTGGTCGCCGTGTGAACGGCAGTCAGCGTTGGATTAATTTGGGTTTTATCATGGTGCAGGCGTCTGAGATTGCGAAAGTCTGCGCCATTATGTTTTTCGCCAGTTTTTTTGCGCGCCGTTACCAAGAATTGCATTCCGGCTGGCAAGGTTTTTTAAAGCCACTCATGATTATGGGTGTGTTTGTTTTATTGATGCTGTGCGAACCTGATTTTGGTAGTGCAGTAGTGCTTTGCGTGACTGTGATTTCCATGATGTTTATTGCCGGTGTACGCATTTGGCATTTCTTGCTGCTAATTATAATTGCGGCAAGTGGTATGGCTGCAGTAGCAATTCTTTCTCCCTATCGTATGCAGCGTTTGGTGACTTATTTAGATCCTTGGGCTGATCCGTTAAAAGGTGGTTATCAGTTAACCCAGTCGCTGATTGGTTTTGGTCGCGGCGAATGGACTGGATTAGGCTTAGGTAATAGCTTGCAAAAGTTATTCTTTTTGCCAGAGGCGCATACCGATTTTATTTTTGCGATTATCGCTGAAGAGTTTGGTTTGATCGGCGCAATCGTTATTGTCGGGTTATTTGCAGCTTTGGTTGCGCGAATTATTCTGGTTGCCAAAAACAATTTGGCCCGGGGGAAAATATTTTCAGCCTTAGCAACCTTTGGCATAGCCATTTTGTTTAGCTTTCAAGTATTCGTGAATGTAGGCGTGTCATCAGGCTTGTTGCCCACTAAAGGTTTAACTCTGCCATTCATTAGTTACGGCGGTAGTAGCTTGTTAATTTGTTGTGCGCTTATGGCATTTGTATTGCGCGCTCAGTGGGAGGTTGCGGGATTAAACGGTGCGGAATCTATAGCACCGCAAAAACCTGAAACTGCGAAACGCAAAGCGGTGATTTTATAATGCAAAGTATTTCGCCACTCGATGCTAATAATTTAACCGTCATGGTGATGGCGGGTGGTACCGGCGGACATGTGTTTCCGGCACTCGCAGTTGCTGACCTTCTACGTAATAGCGGAGCGCGTGTTGAATGGTTAGGCACTCCGCGCGGTATTGAAAATTCATTGATCCCTGCGGCCAATATCCCATTGCATCACATTAGTGTTGAAGGTGTGCGTGGTCGCGGTGTGGTTGGTTTTGTGAAAGCACCATTTTTGATTGTATTGGCTGTGCTGCAAGCCATAGCCATTATTAGAAAAACAAAACCAGATGTTGTGATTGGCTTTGGTGGTTTTGCTTCTGGCCCAGGCGGCGTTGCTGCAAAACTTCTTGGCAAGCCTTTAGTGATTCATGAACAAAATGCTATTGCGGGAACCACTAATCGTTTGCTGTCAAAAATAGCAAAGCGTGTGTTGGCGGCCTTTAGCGGTGCATTTAGTAAATCAAATCTTGATGCTCAAGCTGTCGGTAATCCTGTTCGCCAAGTCATCGCGAATTTGCCAAATCCAGCGCAGCGCTATGACGAACG
>CAZZEV010000049.1:0-6348 GCA_964653305.1 uncultured Cellvibrionaceae bacterium
TGCAAGGTGGTGGTGTTAACTTCGATGCTAAAGCTCGTCGTAACTCTCCAGACTTTATCGATTTGTTCTACGGCCACATTGGCGGTATGGACACATTTGCACGCGCATTGTTGATTGCTGATGATTTGATTCAAAAATCACCTTTAGAAACCATGCGTAAAGACCGTTACTCTTCGTTCGACGCTGGCAATGGTGCAGCTTATGAACAAGGCAAATTAACCTTGCAACAACTTGCTGAGCTCGGCAATGCTGGTGGCGAAATTACTTTGCAAAGTGGTCGTCAAGAGTTGTACGAAAACACTATTAACCGTTACATTCGTTAATTGTTTGTGAAAAACCCGCCAGTCGCAAAAGTGCGGCTGGCGGGTTTTTTTATGGGCGCTCAGCTTGTGCGAATCTTTTGTGAGTGCTATACCAACAAATCTTAGTGTGCGACATTAAAAACAGAGAGTAGAACAATGAGATTATTCAGGTTAACTGCTAATTCGATTTTATGCGGTTGTTTGCTCGTTGCATCAATTGCAACAGCCAATGAGCAGTTGTACAAAGACTCACGGCAGCCTATAGACGTGCGAGTGAACGACTTGCTCAAACAAATGACGCTTGAAGAAAAAATAGCGCAGCTACAGTCCGTATGGGAAAAACGTAAGGATTTGGAAACCGATCAAGGCGTTTTTAATCCTGACAAAGCCAAAGATATTTTGGGTAAAGGTGTGGGCCATTTGGTTAGGCCTTCTGAAAACAAAGCCATAAACACGCCCAATAAAACACCTTTGCAGACGGCGTTATTTACTAATGCTTTGCAAAAGTGGTTAGTTGAAAACACGCGTTTAGGAATTCCTGCCTTGTTTCATGACGAAGCCTTGCATGGGCACGCCGGTTTATATTCCACTAGTTTCCCGCAAGCAATTGCACTAGGTAGCAGTTGGGATTCTGATTTGTTGTATGAGGTGAATCGCGTAATTGCAGAAGAAACCCGGGTGCGCGGTGTGCATCAAGTTTTGTCACCGATTATGGATGTAGCGCGCGATCCTCGTTGGGGTCGTATTGAAGAAACTATGGGCGAAGATCCTTACTTAATTGCGGAACTAGGTGTTGCGCAAGTAAAAGGGTTGCAAGGTAATGACGGGAAAAACATTCCTAATAATCGTGTGATTGCAACACTTAAGCATTTGGCTGGCCATGGTGAACCTACAGGTGGTTTAAATACAGCGCCAACTCCAGTTGGTGAACGCGGGTTAAAAGAAATATTTTTGCCTCCATTTGAAGCTGCTGTTCGTGAAGGTGGTGTGCGTAGTGTGATGGCCTCTTACAATGAGGTAGACGGCATTCCTTCGCATTCGAATGTTGATCTGCTGGATACTATTTTGCGTAAGCAATGGGGCTTTGATGGCACTATTGTTAGCGACTATTTTGCAATTGAAGAGTTAATGGGGCGTCATCATTTAACTGACTCTCTCGGCGGTGCAGCAACCTTGGCTTTGACTGCTGGCGTTGATGTGGAAACACCCAATGTCAAAGCCTATGGTGAATTGGAGCGTTTGGTAAAAGAGAAAAAAATTAGCGAAAAAGTAATTGATCAATCTGTTGCGCGTGTCTTGCGCGATAAATTTATGTTGGGGTTATTTGAAAACCCTTATGTGAAAACAGAGGGCGTTGATGAATTTGTGGGTAATGCTGAACACAGAAAGCTGGCGCAACTTGCTGCTGAAAAATCAATGATATTATTGAAAAATGAAAAACAGCTATTGCCACTGAATAAAAACACTATCAAATCCATCGCATTGATTGGGCCGCATGTTGATGAAACCTTGTTGGGTGGTTATAGCGATGTACCCAAGCAAACTATTAGTATTTTACAAGGGTTAAAAAATTATCTAGGTGCTGATGTAATTATTCGTCACGAAAAAGGCACCCTGTTAACCCAAAACCATTGGCAGCCTTTCGCTGATTCTCTTGCTGCAAATAGTCTATCAAAGGAAAGATGGCATACCGATGAAGTGATATTGGCAAAGCCGCAAGACACAAAAGGCATGATCGCAAAAGCAGTAGCCGCTGCAAAGAAAAGTGATGTTGCTATCGTAGTGGTAGGCGATAACGAAGCTACTTCGCGTGAAGCTTGGGCTGAAACCCATTTAGGGGATCGCACCAGTCTCGATTTGTTAGGCGAGCAACAAGCGTTGGTAGATGCGGTGCTCGCTACAGGAAAACCAACGGTTATTATCTTGATTGGTGGCCGGCCATTATCCATTACAAAAATTGCAGAGACTGCACCCGCTATTTTGCAAGGTTGGTATTTAGGGCAGGAAACCGGAGCTGCTGTTGCTCGCGTTTTATTTGGTGATGTCAATCCTGGTGGAAAACTACCGGTCAGTGTGCCTCGCTCAGTGGGGCAATTACCTGTGTACTACAATCACAAACCTACCGCCAAACGAGGCTATGCTTTTGATAAAACCGATGCGCTTTTTCCTTTTGGTTTTGGTTTAAGTTATACCCAATTCAGCTATTCAGATTTCAGTATTCGCAACACTGACGTTAAAGTAGGTGAGCTAGTGGAAATTAGCGTAAAAGTGACGAACACCGGTGAGCGTGTTGGTGATGAGATAGTACAACTTTATCTTCACGATTCAGTTGCTAGTTTGACGCGTCCTGTTAAAGAGTTGAAAGGGTTTAAACGCATTAGTTTGAAAGCGAAAGAGTCTGCAGTCGTTACATTTAGTCTTGCTGTAAATCAACTGGGTTTTTACAACAGGGATATGAAATATGTTGTAGAACCAGGAAAATTCGACGTTATGATCGGCTCTTCATCGCTAGATATTCGCGCAAAGGGCGAATTTACTGTGGTGGGCGATGTAACTGATATCAGCCAGCAAAAAGTGTATTTTAGTGGTGTGAAAGTCGCTAAAAAATAATTCTACTGCTTTTGCTTTAATAAAAAACCGCAGCTCGCCTGCGGTTTTTTATTTCATCATTCGCACTATTTATTTGTTTCTGCTTTTCGCTTCCATCCACTCGATATTAATACACCAGTCAACACTAATAACATGCCTAGTACTTGCACCACATTTGGAATTGATCCAAATGCCAAACTCACTAACAATGTGAAAACCGGTACCAAATTAAATGCTATTGCCGATTTTTCTGGGCCTAAAAAGTACACGCCCTTCAGCCAATAAATGTAAGCCAGTACGGAACCGCACACGCCCATGTACATTAAAATAGCGTGGGTAGTCACAGAGGCCAGCGGAATACTTGTCAGTGGTTGCTCCAGTAAAAATGCAGCAATAATCAATGCAACTGCTCCAATGCTCACTGTCCAGCGCGCAAATTGTAGTGGCGGTATATGTGGCGCATATTTTTTTGAGCCAACGCTATAAAGGCTCCATACAAAGCACGCCAGCAACATCCAAATATCGCCAGTGGCCGCTTTCAGTAAACTGAAATGCCCGCCAGTGATAACAAAAACGACGCCTAAAAAGGCGATTGCCATACCCAGGTATTGGTAAAGACGAATCCGAACCTTAAGCATGATGACCGACAATAAAGTGGATAGCATGGGCGACAGTGCCATGATAAGTGCGGCATTAAGCGCGGAAGTGGTGTGCATTGCTGTGAAAAATGCATAGTTGAACCCAAACACACCGATAATGCCTAAGGGGAGTAAAACCAATGTATTGTTAAGGGTGAGTTTTGATTCAGCTTTTCCAAAACTGAAGCGAATTACCCAAAATAACACCAAGGCTATTGCAAAGCGCTCTGCTGCTGCAGTTAAAGGCGTTACATCACCAGCAACCGCGTGGCCCGCATTAAAATTGCTACCCCAAAAAAAGGTACTCACAATAACCATTAGCCAAACTTGGCCAGATGTTGATTTCATCAAATAACTCTATAGCGGTTGAAAGCTGGACGGGCATTATAGATATAAGTCACCTTAAACATGTATCTTTGTTTTCCGCGAGTCTCCCAGAGCGACTCTTCACATTTACGGTAGAGCGAATGAAAAATTTTACAGAAATAGATCCTTTTAAGCCTGAGCTGGTCGCTGCGCGCAAGCGGGCAAAATTACTCTGTCAGCAATTAAATGCGCTGCGGGCTGATCAACACAAGGCGCGTAAGCCAATTTATAAAGAACTATTTGGAAAGGTATCCACTGCGTATATTGAACCTAATTTTTTTTGTGATTACGGAACCAACATATTTTTAGGTGAGGGATTTTATGCGAATCACAATTGCGTGATCCTCGACGTAGGTGAAGTTCATATTGGCAATAGAGTGTTGTTTGGCCCCAGCGTACAAATTTACGGCACAACACATCCGCTTGACCCTGTGGAGCGTGCGAGCGGAAAAGAGTTTTGCGCGCCAATTGTAATTGGTGATGATTGTTGGGTAGGTGGCGGCGCGATCATTCTAGCGGGAGTTACTATTGGTAAGGGTTCCGTGATTGGGGCAGGCAGTGTGGTCACTCAGGATATCCCTGAGGGAGTAGTGGCAGTGGGTAATCCTTGTCGTGTACTGAGGGCGATAGAAAAATAACACTTCTTTATTTATCGCACCTTGTATACAAGTGTTATAGTTGTCATCGAATAACTCTTAAGGGTTGAAACTTGGGGAAAAATTGCCCTTTTTTAGTTTCAACCTAGACTTGACGGTGTCACATAAACAAGTGGAATAACCTATGCGTAAATTTAGCTGGCTTTCAATCTTAAGTATTGGGTCTCTCTTAACTTCATGTCTCTTTACCTCCCTAGCGCAGGCAGAGGATGGTTACGATATGTGGCTGCGTTATCAGCCTGTTGCCAATGAAAGTTTACGGCAAGAATATCAAGCACAACTTCAGCAAGTGATTGCGGAGGGCAAGTCGCCCACGATTAAAGCGGCAGCTGCAGAATTGCAGCGCGGTTTGTCTGGGTTGTTGGCAAAACCCATCGCAGAGGCATCAAGCGTTCTTAATAAAGGTGTTGTGATAGGTACGCCAGCAAATTCACCTTTAATTGCTGCTATGGGCTTAAAAAAACGCCTAGGAACAGTTGGCAATGAAGGTTACTTAATTGAGCAACAAAAAATTGGTAACGCCCAACAAATTGTTGTGGCCGCTAATACCGATTTGGGGGTGCTCTATGGCAGCTTCCATCTATTACGTTTGCTGCAAACCGAAGAGTCGCTGAGCAACATCTCCATTAGCAGTGCGCCCAAATTACAACACCGTGTGGTTAATCATTGGGATAATGTGAATCGCTTAGTGGAGCGCGGTTACGCCGGCTTATCGCTGTGGGATTGGGGGACCTTGCCCGAGTCAAAAACCACACGTTACACAGACTATGCGCGCATTAATGCATCGCTTGGTATTAACGGTACTGTAATTAATAATGTGAATGCTGATCCGCGTATGTTGAGCGATCAATTTTTGAAAAAAATTGCAGTGCTGGCCGATGTGTTCCGTCCCTACGGCATAAAAATGTATATCTCCATTAATTACAATGCGCCGCGCGCCTTTGGTGATTTGGATACGGCAGATCCGCTTGATCCACGTGTGCAAGCGTGGTGGAAAACCCGCACTGAAAAAATCTATTCATATATTCCTGATTTCGGTGGCTACTTAGTAAAAGCAGATTCGGAAGGTCAGCCTGGCCCGCAAGGTTATGGCCGCAATCATGCCGATGGCGCAAATATGTTGGCAGATGCTTTAAAGCCATTTAACGGCGTGGTGTTCTGGCGTGCCTTTGTTTATCACCCTGATATCGGCGATCGTTTCCGTGGTGCTTACGACGAATTTATGCCGCTTGATGGAAAGTTCAAAGAAAACGTCATTCTGCAAATTAAGAATGGCCCCATCGATTTTCAACCGCGCGAACCTATTTCACCTTTGTTTGCTGCGCTGAAAAAAACCAACATGATGATGGAGGTGCAAGTTACTCAAGAATATTTTGGCTTCGCTACCCACTTAGCCTATCAAGGCCCTTTGTTTGAAGAAGCTCTGAAAACCGATTTGTTGGTGAAAGAAAAAGGCGCAACACTCGCGAATATTTTGGGTGGCGAATTTAATAAATCCACGCTCAAAAAACCGCGCACAGGCATGGCGGCTGTAATTAACCCAGGCACAGATCGCAACTGGACAGGTCACCCCTTTGTGCAATCTAGCTGGTATGCCTTTGGTCGTATGGCGTGGGACTATTCAATAACGGCTGATGCCGCCGCCGATGAATGGCTACGCATGACTTTTTCTAATCAAGAAAAATTCATCGCTCCCGTGAAAAAAATGATGATGATCTCGCGCGAAGCGGGCGTTAACTACCGTTCTCCGCTAGGCCTTACCCACTTGTATTCGCAGGGCGATCACTACGGACCAGC
>CAZZEV010000049.1:6448-14720 GCA_964653305.1 uncultured Cellvibrionaceae bacterium
CTTACGAAAAGCCTGCGCATGACTTGGAGTATTACAAAATGTTAGCGCGCACCCTGTATGTTCCAGAACCTTGGCACCCAGCAAGCGCTAGCAGAGTATTAAAGTAATTCGCGAATGTTAAATTTTGAAAAGGGAATCGTGGCTATAACGATTCCCTTTTTTATTTGGTTACTATGCTCGCTGCAAAAAAGTGTTGAACAGTTAATTCACAATGGGTCACAAGCAATAGGTGAAAAATATGCACATAAATAAAAAAACGAAAATGCTAAGTTTGATGTTCGTCGGAATTTTTTCTGCATCGCTAACGGCAAGTGCCGAAGAAGTTGCGCAAGGGTTTAAATGGCCTAAGGGTCAAAAAGCTGCAGTGAATTTGGCTTATGATGACGCCTTAGATTCGCAATTGGATCATGCCATTCCTGCGCTCAATAAATACGGATTAAAAGGCACCTTTTATTTACAGTTGTCGAGTGCAGCTATCGATAAGCGTTTGCCAGAGTGGCGTGCGGCGGCTAAAAAAGGCCATGAGCTTGGTAATCACACATTGTTTCATCAATGTTCAAAATCAAAGCCAGGCCGCGATTGGGTTAGCTCACACCGTAACTTGGATAATTTGACCGTTGACCAAATGAAAGACCAAGTGGTTATGTCTAACACTATGCTCTATTCCATTGACGGTAAGCGTGAGCGTACATTTACGGCGCCCTGTGTTGATAAAGAAGCGGGTGGTCAAAACTATATTGATGCTGTTAAATCAGAATTTGTCGCTATCAAATTGGAAAGTGGCAACGTAGTGCCTGATATGAATAAGCTTGACCCTTATGCGGTTCCCGTTGCTTTTCCTGCGGGCGTTACGGGTCAGCAATTAATTGATATCGTCAAAGAAGCTGCCGCAAAAGGTACTATGGCGAATTTTACATTTCACGGTGTGGGTGGTGATCACTTAAGCGTGACCGTTGAGGCGCATGAAGAATTGCTTAAATATTTGGCTGCAAACAAGAACATTTACTGGGTTGACACCTTTGTAAACCAAATGAAATATGTGAAGGCGAATCAGAAGAAATAGTTCTGAGTTAACTTCATTCTTCAATCATAAAAGGGCAGTCTGTGCGAGCAGGCTGCCCTTTTATATTTATTGGCATAATTTTAAATTACCGATAAGTGAATAACTGTGTAAGAATGCTGAACTGTTTTCGTCATGGTGATAGCGAATACGGCAATTATTTTCACCTTAAAGAAGAATATCTATGAGTAAAGGCACAGTTAAGTGGTTTGATGCGACTAAAGGCTTCGGCTTCATTACCCCAGAAGACGGCAGCAAAGATTTGTTTGTTCACCACTCTGAAATTCAAGCTGGCGGCGGTTATGCCACCTTAAATGAAGGCCAAGCGGTTGAGTTTGATGTTGGCCAAGGTCAAAAAGGCCCATGCGCTAACAAAGTGCGCGCAATCTAATACGCTATTAGAGAGTCGAACACGGTCATTACGTCTAAACACGGGTAGTCACTTAGGTAATTGTTATTCAAGTGTTTCGTGCTTTAGGCGTAAGCTTTTCTGCTATGAATTTCCTCGCAACAGGAATCTTTTAAGCCTTCTTCTTCGTTTTGTAACCTAATTTTTTGCTAAACACTTAATCGCAATAGCAGCAGCTGAGGTTCTATTTTCAACCCCCAGTTTTCTGAAAACCTGCTCTAAATGTTTATTTACGGTACGCGGGCTCATATCCAAAATTTGGCCGATTTCGCGATTGGTTTTTCCGTTAGCAATCCACAAAAGTACATCTGCTTCTCTCCCCGTCACGCCAAATTGTTCTTTGAGTGCATGGGTGTCGTCGGCAGGTTTGTGAGGGTTGGATAATCGCAATAAGTATTCGCGGTTATCAATCAGGTTGAGCATTTCAATCGTCAATGGTTGCAGTAAGTTTGGCAGTTTTAAATGATGCCCAGTTTCAGGTTTGTGTTTTAACCAATCAGCCAATATTGATGCAAGGCGTAGATTCAGGGCTTCTATAGATTGCTCGCTTTCTGCTGCAGCTAGCAATTGATTTACTTGCGGTGTAGCCCAGAGTAATTGACCGTCCAGATCAACTGTAAATAAATATTGCCCGGCAGTGTCTAATGCCATGCGCGCGCTTTGGGTCATGCGTGCATTGGTCAGGTGAACTCGCATACGAGCGATAATTTCATCGGCATTAATCGGCTTGGTTACATAATCTACACCGCCGGCGGTAAGGCCCATGACTACGTGTTCCGTGTCACTTAAGCCCGTCATAAAAATAATGGGTACATCCACGAGTTGTGGGTTAAGTTTTAATTGTTTGCAGGTTTCAAATCCATCCATATTCGGCATTATGGCATCGAGTAAAATAATATCCGGCTTGATGTTCTTCGTGATAGTTAATGCCTGAGAGCCCTCAAGTGCAACCAATACGGTAAAACCTGCTTCTTCAAGCACATCGTTTAGCATGTGAATACTTTCTATGCTGTCATCAATAACTAATACGACATTACGCTCTTGCTTGTTGCTCATGGTCAATTACTCTAGGGGTTCAACAAGTTCTGAATCAACCCACTGAATAATTTTTTCAAATTGAAAATTATTGGTGAGTGTTTTTAATTGCTGAATAAATTCAGCAGATGCTAAGCCCTGTTGTTCAAGTTGAATAATTTTTTCCTGCAATCCTTTCTTATGGCCAATACGAGCTAGGTGCGAAATATCATCCAAGTGTTCATCGCTAGGTAACTCCATTGTGTTGATAAGATTGTTGCTGAGTGGTTGTGATTCTTGTACTGGCTCGTAGCGCCATTGAAGATTTAACAGCCCCTGAATTTGATCAAGTAGTGCTTGCAGTTGCACGGGCTTGGTGATGTACGCATCGTGTAATAGCGGTGTGTCGGGCAATTGATTACGGCCTTCGCTCGCATCGGCGGAGACCATAATAATCGGCGAGTGAAACTGTGCTTGACGCAACTGCTTTGCTAATGACCAGCCATCTAATACAGGCATGGAAACATCTAGCATAACTAAATCGGGTCGATTGCTTTCTTGTATTTGTTGCGCAAAAATTGTTAAAGCATTTAGGGGGTTATCCACTTCAATTAATCTAAAACCCAAGGGTGTAAGCAGTGTACGCATTAACTGGCGATGAGTTTCTTCATCATCCACCAGCATAATAGTACGCGCTTTACCTTCGTAGCCGTAAATGGTTTGCACAGGTGCGCGAGTTGGCTCGCTAAGAGGTGCGGCGATACTGGGTAACATTAGGCTTGCTTTAAAGGTGCTGCCCTCGCTGGGTAGGCTTTTCACTGAAATATCCCCCCCCATAATTTCCGTGAGCAAGCGCGTAATGGTTAAGCCAAGCCCTGTTCCTGTTGCGGTAGAGCCGGGGCGACGTAGGCGTTCAAAAGGTCTAAATATTCTATCTAAATTTTCAGGCGCTATACCTTCGCCAGTATCTTGTATGGTGAACTCGGCGACTTGATTTCGGTAGCGCAATTTAAAAAATACGCTGCCAGAATCTGTGTATTTAATCGCGTTGGATAATAGATTTATCAGAATTTGACGCAAACGTTTTTCGTCGGTGCGAACCAATTCGGGTAATCGATCTGTGCATTCGTAGGTAAATTGCAAACCTTTATTTTCAGCCTGTATGCGAAACATATTTACAAGCTGATCCATAAGTATTGGCAGGCGAACTTGATCTTTATGTAAATCAAAACGGCCTGCTTCAATTTTAGAGATATCCAAAAGTCCTTCAATTAGATCGGCAAGATGTTCGCTGCTGCGACGAATGACGCCCAGCGCCTCTTTGCGATGTGCTGGCATGCCAGGGTCTTTTTCTAATAATTGTGCATAACCTAATACCGCATTGAGCGGTGAGCGTAACTCATGGCTTATACCAGTTAAGTATCGGCTTTTGGCTTGGTTCGCGGCTTCTGCTTGTTCTTTGGCGAGCTGCAATGCTTTGTCAGTTCGTTCATGCGCTTCAATTTCTTCCATCAATAAACGGGTTTGTCGTTGCGATTCTTCTTGTGCAACATGGCGGCTTTCATGCGCTAATACAAAAAGCCAACTCACTACACCGGTAATAATCACCAGCAAGAAAAATACTTTCCATAAAGTGTTCTCTAGCAAGAGCGCCGTATCGCTATCGTGGATAGGCGTTTGAAAATAAATGAGGGACAGCAGTATTGCGGAAAGCCCGTTGATTAAAATCACTAACCCTAAAAATTGCCCAACTTGAGAATTGATTTTTGACGTAATGGCTTGCGGTAAAAATAACGTAAAAAATTGTTGCAACTGCTCGCGGTAATTTGCGCCGGGTTTACAGTAATCGTGACAGCGTGCATCCAAAGAGCAGCACAACGAACATATATCGCCAGCGTAGGCGGGGCAATAGGTCATATCCTCATGTTCAAATTTGTGCTCGCAAATACAGCAGGTCACAGTGCTGTAGGCATTGAGTTTATGCTCATGTAAATCACTAAAATACACCGTTTCTGCGGCAAGGCTGGGTCGTGCTAGATAATATCTGCCCTTGGTTATCCACGCGATAAAAGGTGCACTAATTAATGCGCATGCAAGAGCAATAAAGTGTGATAGTGCTTGGGCATTTTCGCCCAATAATCCGGTATGGCAAATAATGCCGATAATAGAGGCAAGCAACATTGCGCCGAAGCCAACAGGATTTATATCGTAAAGATGCGCGCGTTTAAATTCGATATGTTTTGGGCTTAAACCCAGTGGTTTATTTATCACCAAATCAGCGACTAATGCCCCTAGCCATGCAACTGCAACAATGCCATAAAACCCCAGTGTTTGTTCAAGTGCGCGATAAACGCCTAGCTCCATCAACAATAATGCAATCGCTACATTAAATACTAACCAAACTACGCGGCCGGGGTGGCTGTGGGTTAAACGCGAAAAGAAATTTGACCATGCAATTGAACCTGCATAAGCATTGGTAACATTAATTTTTAATTGGCTGAGTATGACGAAAATACCTGCAAACGCGAGCGCGACTTGCGGCGAGTGTGTTAAGTAACCAAAAGCCACCATGTACATGCGTGTTGGGTCAGCTGCTTCATTGCTAGGTACGTTATGGTTAAGTGCGAGTACGGCGAGAAATGAGCCTGCCATAATTTTTATAGCGCCAATCACAATCCAGCCGGGGCCGCCCGCAATCAGTGCTGCCCACCAGCGCCACTCGTTACCTTTTTTGGCCGGGGGTAAGAAGCGCAAAAAATCCACTTGTTCGCCAATTTGCGCAATGAGCGAAAACACCACTGCAGAAGCTGCGCCAAAAAATAAAATATTAACGCCTGTTTGCGTTTCTGCCGTTTGTAAATTGCCGGCGAAGCTCGTCCAGTTCTCTACGGCTTTTGCATCGGTGTAGATAATAAAAACAAAGGGAATTAATTGCAGAATAATCCACAGCGGTTGGCTCCACAGTTGAAAGCGACTTATCACCGTAATCCCATGAGTAACCAAGGGAATAATCGCAATCGAACTTAATAGATAACCCCATGCAAGCGGGATACTAAAGAGTAACTCCAACGCCATTGCCATAATGGCCGCTTCGAGTGCAAAAAAGATAAAGGTGAAGGACGCATATATTAGTGACGTGATGGTTGAGCCAATATAGCCAAAGCCTGCGCCGCGCGTGAGCAAATCAATATCTACACCGTACTTAGCTGCGTAATAGCTGATAGGAATTGCGGTTAAAAAAATAATTAAACTGACAGCGCAAATTGCCGCTATCGCATTACTAAAACCATAGTGCAGGGTTATTGCGCCGCCAATGGCTTCAAGCGCCAGAAAAGAAATGGCGCCCAGAGCAGTTGTTGCAACGCGCGCGTTGCTCCAGCGGCGTGCGCTCTTGGCGGTGAACCGAAGTGCATAGTCTTCCAATGTTTGGTTGGCAACCCACTGGTTGTAGTTGCGCCTAACGCGAAAGATATGTTGTTTAGCCGTCATGCCGTGCCTGTTAATGGTTCTAGTGAGCCGTAAAGAATGGTTGTTTCTGGTGCTTTAACAGATTCATGAGGGTCTATTTGGTGCATGAATCAGAGTCAGTGATCTGTAATTACTTTGTTTGCCTACGGGGTCAAACAAAAACGGTTTTTTTTAACGCCGCTCTTAATTCCCTTCAATTCCCGTACCACATAAAAATCATTGGTATTCCCCGCGTGCTTCTCTATTTCAAGATGGAAAATACGGAATAGGCTCAGCTACTGCTATGCGTTAAATGACGTAGTGGTCTGCGCTATTTATCGAATGGGTTTGGTAGGCCTATGTGCGTAGATTGCGATTTGTGGGCAAAGATTATTTCATTCGAAATTATTTGCTCCGCAAGAATTTATTCGAGCACTTAATCAAGCCTGAAAAATTTAATTTGAGGATAGACCATGAAGACATTATTTTTTAACGGCGAGCAAAAGCAAACGCTCGCCAAAACAGCACTCACTAAACAAGCACTTACTAAAAAAGCGAAGGCGCTTAGCTGGAAAACCTGTTTATTCACCTTGGCTGCCTCATTTGCATTTAGCACTGTGCATGCGGCGGATGTGAATACCACCGGCCTGGCAGTAACAGACAAAACCGTGAAGGTAGGTATTCTTCACTCAGTAACCGGCACCATGGCCATTAGTGAGACGGGTTCAGTGCAAGCTGAGAAACTCGCTATTGAGCAGATCAATGCCATGGGTGGTGTACTTGGCCGAAAAATTGAATTTATTCAAGAAGACGGCGCGAGTGATTGGCCAACCTTTGCGGAGAAATCCAAAAAATTATTGGTAAACGATAAAGCAGCAGCAGTGTTTGGTTGCTGGACATCCGCCTCGCGTAAAGCGGTATTGCCGATTTTTGAACAATACAATGGCATGCTCTACTACCCAACTTTCTATGAAGGTTTAGAGCAATCGAAAAACGTGATCTACACCGGCCAAGAAGCTACCCAACAAATTATTGCGGGTATCGATTGGGTTACTAAAACTAAGGGTGCTAAGTCATTCTACTTGCTCGGTTCAGATTATATTTGGCCGCGCACATCCAACAAAATTGCACGCAAGCACATTGAAAAATTGGGCTTGAAAGTGGTGGGTGAAGAATATTATCCACTTGGCCACACGCAATTCAACTCTGTCATTAACAAAATCAAATTGACTAAGCCCGATGTGATTTACGCCATTGTGGTAGGCGGCTCTAACGTAGCCTTCTACAAACAATTGAAAGCGGCGGGTATTGATATGACCAAAGAGAAACCACTGGTATTGACCATCTCTGTAACTGAAGACGAAGTTCTCGGTATCGGCGGTGAAAATATGCAGGGTACTTATGCGTCTATGAAATATTTCCAAAGCTTAACCAACGACAACAACAAGAAATTTGTTGCAGCGTTTAAAGCGCGTTGGGGTAAAGACGTAGTAATCGGCGACGTAACTCAAGCAGCTTACCTAGGTCCATGGTTGTGGAAAGCAGCGGTCGAAAAAGCGGGCTCATTTGATATCGATAAAGTGCGCGCAGCGTCACCCGGTATTGAGTTGACTACTGCACCAGAAGGCTATGTGAAAATTCATCCTAATCATCACCTCTGGTCTAAAACCCGTATAGGTCATGCACGTCCTGATGGTCAATACGATGTAGTGTTTGAAACCAAAGATTTGATTGAGCCAGATCCATTCCCTAAAGGTTATCAATAAGTCAGTGAGAAGAGCCACTTTCCCTGAGTGGCTCTTCTTGTTTCAACGCAGTAAATAGTTAATCGAAAATTTATAGCGATTTTTTTAGCACGGCTTCCACAATTAAAGAGGATTACGCAATGTTCGCTGAATATAGCACCTCCGATTTACTCTCCATCTTCGCCATGCAAGGCGTTGCGGGTTTAATTTTGTTTTCGGTATTTGTATTAATGGCGCTTGGGCTTGCCATTATTTTTGGGCAAATGGGCGTGATCAATATGGCACACGGTGAATTTATGATTCTCGGTGCTTACGTTACTTATTTAACCTCACATGTTTTTGAAACATACCTGCCGAGTTTATTCAGTTTGTATTTTATTCTCGCGATGGTGCTCGCCTTCATTGCCGCAGGCGCACTCGGTGCTTTAGTCGAGTGGGGCATAATTCGGCATCTTTACAACCGCCCGCTAGATACTTTGTTGGCGACTTGGGGTTTAAGTTTAATTTTGCAGCAAACGTATCGCAGCGTGTTTGGCGCGCGTGAAGTGGGTGTGACTTTGCCGGATTGGCTAATGGGTTCAGTAAAAGTTAGCGAAA
>CAZZEV010000050.1:0-1261 GCA_964653305.1 uncultured Cellvibrionaceae bacterium
TTCAAGCGCTAAGCTGCTTACGAGTGGTGCTTTCCATTGCAGTGTTTGTGGGCTTGAGGGCATGCTTAATTCTGTATCTGTCCACGCTAAACCATCGCGTTCAACGGGTGAAGCACTTGCAAAATCGGCGGGTATAAAGATGGCGGAGGTTCCAGCCATTTTTTTGTACATTCGCGGTCTCATACGTAACTCCTATTGATTCCCTCGCATTAAATCAGTTGCTGACTTTGCGATCTTGATACGGGTCAATAGAGTTAAAAAAAATACTGCTAAATTCAATTCACGGCACTGGGCCGTTGATTGAATCGAGCAGTATTCATTTTGGTTTTACTATCTAAACCGACCCTAGGGTCGACAAAAATTAAAACGAAACATTCACACCCACTAAACCACTACGACCAATCGCTGGGAAGCCGATGTCGTTGAAGTACTCTTCATCCGTAATATTTTCAAGACGAACGTGGATGTTGAGGTGAGTGTTGATTGTCCATTTTGCACCAAGATCTAAACGATTATATTTATCTAAGGTTTCAACCACACCGTCGCCCGTGTAGCGGCTGGCAGCAAGACGTTCATCTACCCACAAATAGTTGGCATTAAATTGCCACTGATTGTTGAGCACGTAAACTGCGTTTGCGCCGGCTTTTACTTGTGGTCTGCCCATTAATGGGTTTTCTGCATCAATATCGGCATAGCTTGCGTGTGCGCCAAGTTGCCATTGATTATCTTGCGTGTGCCAATGAATTTCTGTTTCAACACCACGGGTATCCACCAAATCGCGGTTCACGTTGGTAAATAAGTCGTTATCAAAATCAATTAAATCCTTATAGGTGTTTCTAAAATAACTGAAGTTGATAGTGGTGTTATTTGCAGACCATTCCACACCGGTATCGCGAGTGGTTGATAGCTCGGGTTTTAAATTTTTGTTACCGATTAAACCGTGGCCGAGTGCCAAGAAGCTGGGCAATTTAAACCCTTTACCCGCATTGGCAAACCAGCTCAGGTTTTCGTTAATTTGATAACGAACACCACCTTGGCCGCTGTCCTTCGCGCTCAGGCCATCGGCATCATCGCGACGTACGCTGGCTTGAATTAAAAAATCAGGCGTTGCGTACATGTTCACGTTAACAAAGGCGCTGTTAATGCGGCGATCCAAACTGAAATCTGTTGGCAGTGGGAAGCCAAAATCGACATAGCCTACGCTATCGCCAGTTTCGTGTTTGGTTTCTACGCCGATGTTCGCCCATAGCTTTTTCTCATC
>CAZZEV010000050.1:1361-4902 GCA_964653305.1 uncultured Cellvibrionaceae bacterium
ATGCTCGCGGTTTTGTAGCCGTCTTCACCCACGGTAACGGATAAATTATGTTGTGCTGTTTTAGTTGGTTCTAAGGTGATGATATGAATTACACCTGCGAGTGCATCTGAACCATAAATGGCTGATTGCGCACCGCGAATAATTTCAATGCGTTTAATAGAATCAATGTTGATGTTGTTTACATCAAACGCGCCGCCGCGCGTGTTTGTTGGGTCGTTAAGTTGCACGCCATCTAACAATACTAAGGTGTGGTTTGCTTCAGCACCGCGCAGTGCTATGGCAGTGAGGCCGCCCGCACCGCCTTGTTCTTCTACCCAAATGCTCGGCACTTGGCGTAAGGCATCAACCAAACTGTGGCTGCTTAATGCTTGAAGTTGCTCTTGACTAATCACTGTAACGGATGAGGCCAATTGTTCCGTGGTAACGGGGCTGTAGGTGCCGGTAACAACAACTTCGTCGGCAGCAAATGCGTGTGTTGCAATAAGTGAACTGATGATGAGTGATAATGTTTTGAACTTCATGCGATAACCTTTTGATAAAAATAATGGCCACTTTTTAGGGTGGCCATAATAAACAGATACAACAGCGTACAAATTTTATTTTGCAAATTTATACAATGTGTAATAAGCGTGCAATTGTGCGGCTGCTGCATCTTTAAACAGTTTTTGATTGTTTAAGGTGATGTGATAAACACGCGCCGTTTGTTGCGGATGAACAGATGCATGGCCAAGCTCCGCGAGGCTCATTGTAATTTGTTTGCGATCTGCACTGATACTGATGTTTGTAATTCTTTCCAAAGCTTTACCTAACTCATCAGAACCATAGTCTGGCGCATCGCGATATACCCATGATTCAACGGCGATTAATTTTTGTAACGCAGCAGAATCAATTGAATCGCTCAGTGGTTGCGTTAGTTTTAGCGTAAAGCCGTTGCTAGTGGCGTGCGTACTTTGAATGGCGGGGGCGACTGTTTTGCCATCCCACACAATTCGTTGCATGCTCGCCACGTGGCCGCCTTTGGCTTGCCAGCCGCGACCGGTTTGGCCAAGCAGTAAGCTACCATCAGGCAAGAACACTGGGCGCATTACACCTGATTCCAAACCATCAATAAAAGGCATAACGCTTCCTTGTTCAACGCCATCAACGACTTCGGTATTCACGCGCAACAAATTGGATTGCGTTTGATCGCCAATTAACATTTGCCCTGCAAATGCACCAAACTTGCCTTTGGTGGTATCCCATGCTGGGTTGCCAGGTGAGTTGGCCACGCTGTTGTGCGGTAAAAGAATCGCGGCTTTTACGGCTTTATCAGCATATTTTTCCCACGCAATTTCGGGCGAGTCAGGTGTCATGCCAGGCAAATCGACCAGGCTTGATGGATGGCCGTAAAATTTATTTTGCTCGATCACAAAAATTTTAGAGGTTCCCATGTATTCGCCTTGGTTGTCGGAATACCAAAGACGGTTGTCGGGGCTCAAACCTAAACCAGCAGGGCTGCGCAAACCATTTGCCCAGAGCGTAAATTTCCCGAGGTCATTTTTGTTGCTTGCATCTACACGAATATTCCAGCCAGCAAAGCCGCCGCCGCTGCCCATGTATTTGCCGCCTGCATTGTAAGCAGAGCCGTCACTACCGTCAGCCAAGTTAATGCTCACATAGTAAGCACCATCGGCGCCACGCACGGGGCCGTGCATGTAAGAGTGATAGTTGCCGTGATAAGAATGCGCATCAAATAGTGTGGCATAAGTATCGGCAATGCCGTCGCCATTGGTATCGCTAATACGCGTTAACTCTGCTTTTTGACCTGCAACGACGGTCAAACCTTTTTTATCTTCTACAACGACGCCAAGGCTATCGAAAATACCTTCTGCAAATAATTGCCACTCGCCTTTACCGGATTTGTCTTTCACTAAACGCCAAATACCCGCAGTGCGTGTTGCAACCACTAAGGTGCCATCTGGTGCTAAAGCAATCCCGAGCGCTTCAAATAATTGTTCGCGGCCAAAATTATCTTTTGGTGGGTAATAGCTTTCTATCGCGTAGCCCGCAGGCATATTCGCTTTGGATTCCAGCAGCTTTAAGGGTTGTTTACGATTATCAAAGGTAGATTTTTGCGCGTGCCACACGTTGCCGGACAGCCCAATTTTTGCAGTAACAATTGCATTTACGTTTCCAGTGGGCAGCGTCAGTACATTATTTTCTATTTTGCCTGCAGTTGTTTTTGCATCTAATAATGTGCTGCTGTTGAGCGCGAATGTTTGTGCTGTTTTTAACTCGCCAGACACGCTGATACTTACATTACCGCTTGCTTCAAACGTAGTTTGTACGGCTAAGGTATTTTGCCCAATGCGGTAACGGAAGCTAGGCGCTTGCGATTTATCTTTTGAGTTGCGTGTGTAACCCAAAAATTGCGCATCCACTGCAGCTAATTGTGTGAGGTGATCTTCTTTGCTGTTGAAAGATTGCTTAATGGTTTGTGTATCGCCAAATTTCGCATCTTTAAAGCTGAAGTCGATGGGTTTTCCGGCCGCGTTTAATGGCGTAAACAAATACTCTTTATCGCCCAAACTAATTTCGCGACTTTCATAGCCAATTTTCAAACCTTTGCCGCCACGATTGGTAAGCTCGCCGGTCATATCCAAGAAGCCACCTTGCCAAATTTTGGCGATGGCGAGAATGCGCGGATCAAAGGAGTAATTCACGCCGTTAACTAAGCCTACATGAATCGCGCGGCCAGAAACGCCGACCATTGGACCGCGTTGAATGCGTACTTGATCGTCCACAAGGAATTGCAATCTATCAGCAACGGGGTCGTATTTCTCAACAGGGCCTTGCTTCATCAATTGAACAACAGGGCCTTGGTTTTGCGGCTCGTTGAGTGTGGCTAAGTACGCGCCCACAGCGTTAATTTGCGTATCAGTAATAACTTGTGCATTAAAGGGCGGCATGATGGGCGGGTAGGCTTCACCTTTTTTCGCGCCGTGTTCTGCTACAGCAATTTGATCGGTGGGTGCGCGCACGCTGCGATGCAAATAGCCACTATCGGCTTTGATGTTAAACCGATGGCCTTCACCACCTTCTACCACTTCACGCGAGCGTGGTTCGCTGGTGAACAAACCAAATAAGTTAGGGCCAGTTGTGACGGTAGGATCATTTTTTGCCGTGGAGTGACAAACGTTACAACCAAAAGATTCAAAGGTTTCTTTGCCAAGTGCAACATAATCAATGAGTTCTGCTTCATTAGTTGCACCGCCGGTTTTTTCAGGCGGAGTGATGTTGGCGTAATCCGCTGGCTGGGCTTTGAAATTGCGGAATGCAAAAGGGCCTTTGTCGGCGAGAATAGTAGTTTGGCCTGCTGGGCTTTCCCAATTTGTCAGTGCATTTTGGCTATAGGTATTAATGATTTGATTGGTGGTAACAACTTCACCGTTAATGCGTACTTCTAAGAGCACTGCAGGCTGTGCTTTTTCAGAAGCTTCATTAAAGCGCGGTGCGCGGAACTTAACGCTTAGGGTTTGCCACTCGTTATTTTTGCTTTTGG
>CAZZEV010000050.1:5002-12486 GCA_964653305.1 uncultured Cellvibrionaceae bacterium
CGCGGTGCGCGGAACTTAACGCTTAGGGTTTGCCACTCGTTATTTTTGCTTTTGGTATTGGTGCCAAGTTCAATCGCATAGTGGCCGTGTATGTACACTTTTGCCGTTGAATCTTGCGGGAGCAAAAACTCCATGCTCAGCAACGTATCGCCAAAATAATGTTTGCCGACGAGATGTTTACTTTTTGCGCCGTCGCCATTGTTGACGAGAATTGTATTTTCTTCAGGCTGCTTTTTTTGAATTTGAAATTTTTTGCCAACCACACTAACGGCAGCGGCCGATGACCATTCTGGGCTTTCTTTAAACGATGCCAGTGGGCTTTCTTTAATTGCCGGGCTTGAGGTTCCAGCTGCAAGAGCGGTTGAGGTTGTGCATACTAGCGCAATGCTAGCAATTAATTTTTTAGAGAAAGACATGTCTTAGCTCTCGCTGTGAAGGTATGTAAAAGTACGCCGCACTATTTCTGCATTGAAAAAGAGAATAGTGCGGCGCGGGGGATTAAAAAATCAGATTATTAAAATTAAAGTTTTCTCACCCAAATATTGCGAAAGCTCACTGGGTTGCCATGATCTTGTAAGCGCAGCGGCGCACAACCATGAGCGGTATAAACCGGTTTGCCAATCCACGCGGTTGCACCTTGAATCTCAACATTGTTTTGCACCAGTACACCGTTCAGCAACACGGTAACGCGACCTGGTGATGTGAGTTTTTTATCGTCACTGAATTTCGGTGCGGTAAAAATAATATCGTATTCCTGCCAAACGCCCGGTGCGCGAACGGGGTTTACTAGCGGAATATGTTGCTTGTAGATCGAACCGACTTGGCCGTTGGGGTAGGTTTTGTTGTTGTAAGAATCCAATACCTGCACTTCGTATTGTTCTTGCAAGAAAATACCGCTGTTACTGCGGCCTTGGCCTTCTAATAGTTTTCCATCGTCGCCGGTAATTTTGGTGGGTGTCATCCATTCAACGTGTAATTGCACATCGCAAAAAGATTCTTTGGTTTTAATGTCGCCGGTCTTGGGGGCCACTGTGAAGGCACCGTTTTGCACGGTCCATTTGGCATCGCCACCTTCAACCGCTTGCCATTGGCTGAGAGATTTTCCATCAAACAGCACTACTGCGTCGGACGGAGCCTTGCTTTCTTCTGCGGTCACGACTGCGGGTACGGGAGACCAGACTTCAGAGGCTTCGGCGAGCTTCCAATCCGGTACTTTGCTTGAACTGCTTGATGCTGCCATTAGCGGTAGCGGAGCAGCGGCTATAAGAGCAAGTGCGAGTAAGTTGAGTTTTTTCATTCTATTCTCTCAATTATGCGAGTTATGGATTTGGTGTGTGCAAATCGTTTTTTGGGATGTGCTTGGGCGATCTTGCAGCCTTAATGGTCTTACCAAACCTAGTCTGGTTTTTAGCCTGAACATCAGGTTAGCAGCAATGGGCGGAGTTAACCATCTTGTGAAGCTAAGCCAATGTAACCGATTGCAAGCAAAAAATTTTGCCTCTAATCCTAGGTTTTCGAAGAAATCAGCGATGAAAATAAACTGCTTCTAAAGGAATACCTAGATAAGAAAAGTTAACGTACTTATATCAATAATGTGATTTATGGATGAAAATTCAAAAGATTCTTGCTTCGGGGCATAGAGTAGCTTTCAGGCTAAAACTGGCTTTTTGTTTTTAAATATAAAAAAAGTGTTGCTAATGGATGTGGGTCGCCTCGCCGAAACTATAACGAGGATTCAATGCTTTATCTAGGGATTCGTGTTTTTTTTACGGCTGGCCAAGATGACCCCACCGATCACCAATGCTGCTCCAAGCAGTTGGATGGCGCTGATGGTTTCGTTTAAAACGAGAGCGCCGAGGAAAAGCGTTACCACTGGGCCAAAAACACCCAAGATGGCTGCGCGCCCGCTGCCAATAATACGAATCCCTTCATTCATAAGAAAAGAGGGGATCACGGTACAAAATACGGCGAGCGCAAAGGCTAAGCCGTATACTGGCATTGGTTGGTGAATAGATTCAATGCCTTCTACAACAATGTTGTGCGTAATCACACCTGTACAGGCGGCTAACATGCCGTAAGCAGTAAAGCGCAACGAACCCACACGCGGAATAATATCCCCTGCCAGTACAATAAAAATCGCAAAAGAGATTGTGCTCAGTAACACTAACCCACTACCGAGGGACGTGGTTTGCCACGAGTTGCTGAGATTAATATCGTGAATAAATACCAGTAGCATTCCAGAGTAGGCAATCGCTAAAGCAAGTTTCTCGGTGGATGAAATTTTTTGGTGTTTTACAAAAGCTAAAATCAATAACACTAGGGTGGGGTAAACATACAAAATTAACCGCTCTAAGCCCGCCGAAATGTATTGCAGCCCCATAAAGTCTAAAATGCTAGATACATAATAACTGAGTAAACCTAAGCCAATAATTTGCCAAATTTCTGGGCGAGTAAGTTTGGATTGCCCTTGTGTTTGCAGCCAAATAGCAACGCCGGCATAAAAGGGAAGTGCGAACAACATACGTAACATCAGCAGGGGAGATGCGGTAATACCGTATTGATAAGCCAGCTTTATTAGAATCCCCTTGGCTGCAAAACAGCAGGTGCCTACCAAGATACAAATAAGCCCTTTAGTTAATTGTGAAGAGGTAAATTGCGCAGGCTTTCCGTCTCCTTTCGTCACGAATACAACTCCCCATATAAATCTAAATGCGTTAAATACAAGCGCAAATCAAATTCGTATTGATGGTAGTTGGGCTCCAAATGGCGACACAGTTGGTAAAAACTTTTGTCATGCTCTTTAACCTTAAAATGAGCGAGTTCATGAACCGTGATCATTTTCAAAAAAGCTTCAGGCGCAATGCGAAACAGGCTGGCGATTTTTATTTCATTGACGGTTTTGGTCTTATTGCCCTGTACGCGCGTAATGTAATGGTGTTGCCCCAGCGCGTGCTGAATCACTTTAATTTTTGAATCGTAACAAGCGCGGTTGAGCGGTTGTGCCTTGGTCATATACTGGTTTTTCAAGTCTACGGTGTAGTCGTAGAGCTGTTTATCGGTACGAATGCCGTGAGTTTGCGGGTACTTCTTCAGCAGAATCTCGCCCAAGCGCGCATCCGCAATGATTTGTTGCACTTGAGCGATGGTATCAGCGGGGTAGCCGTTGAGGTATTTGAGGGTGGTCATAGTTTCCGATTCAGGCGTATGAGGATCAAAGCGGGTGCCGGCAGCATTCTAGGGGACATTCTATAGGTAGGGAACATCGTGAATCAGATTCTCGCACCACATGAGTTTTTTGCATGGCAAGAATTTGGCCGATTGATGTACAATGCGCGCCTCAATTTTCCCTCTTCCCATTAATTCGGCAACGCCATTCAGGTAATTGCTGGTCAGCCTATAGGACTCTTCTATGTTTGATAAAAACCAAACTATCGCTTCTTTCGATCCTGAAATTTGGGCATCTATCCAAAATGAAGGTAAACGTCAGGAAGAACACATCGAGTTGATTGCCTCTGAAAACTACACCAGCCCAATGGTGATTGCTGCCCAAGGCACCAAGTTGACCAACAAATATGCCGAAGGCTACCCAGGCAAGCGCTATTACGGTGGCTGCGAATACGTAGACGTTACTGAAGCTTTGGCGATTTCTCGCGCTAAAGAGTTGTTCGGTGCTGATTACGCCAACGTTCAACCCCACTCAGGTTCACAAGCCAATGGCGCGGTTTACGCCGCACTTTGCGCACCGGGCGATACCGTTTTGGGCATGAGCTTGGCGCACGGTGGTCACTTGACCCACGGCGCAAAAGTGAACTTCTCTGGCAAGGTGTACAACGCTATCCAGTACGGTTTGAACCCAGAAACTGGCTTGGTGGATTACGACGAAGTTGAGCGTTTGGCTATTGAGCACAAGCCAAAAATGATCGTTGC
Organism: uncultured Cellvibrionaceae bacterium; assembly: GCA_964653305.1. Lineage (GTDB taxonomy): Bacteria > Pseudomonadota > Gammaproteobacteria > Pseudomonadales > Cellvibrionaceae > Cellvibrio. Next base: position 8,930 of record CAZZEV010000050.1, read on the forward strand.
TGGCTTCTCTGCTTACTCACAAATTATGGATTGGCAACGCTTCCGTGACATCGCGGACAAAGTTGGCGCTTACCTGTTTGTGGATATGGCTCACGTTGCTGGTTTGGTTGCTGCGGGCGTTTACCCAAACCCTGTGCAAATTGCTGACGTGACTACTTCTACGACGCACAAAACACTGCGCGGCCCACGTGGCGGTATCATCCTCGCGAAAGCTAACGAAGAGCTTGAGAAGAAGCTGAATTCAGCGGTATTCCCAGGTGGCCAAGGCGGCCCATTGATGCACGTAATTGCCGCTAAAGCTGTTAGCTTCAAAGAAGCTATGACGCCTGAGTACAAAGCCTACCAACAACAAGTGGTTGTAAATGCTAAGGCGATGGCGAAAACCTTTTTGGAGCGCGGCATTAAGATCGTTTCTGGCGGTACCGAAAATCACCTGATGTTGGTTGATTTGATCGGTAAGTCATACAGCGGTAAAGATGCGGATGAAGCTTTGGGCAAGGCGCATATCACCGTTAACAAAAACGCTGTACCAAACGACCCTCGTTCACCTTTCGTGACTTCAGGTATTCGTGTAGGTACTCCAGCGATTACCACGCGCGGTTTCAAAGAAGCTGAGTGTGTACAATTGACCAACTGGATTTGCGATATTTTCGATGCTTTGGAAGCAGGCAATGCTGACGAAGTGATTGCTAGCGTAAAAACCAAAGTGGCTGCATTGTGCAAAGACTTCCCAGTTTATGCTGATTAAATTGATGTTTTAATTTTATGATCTAAAAAGAGCAGCCCGAGTGGCTGCTTTTTTTATGGCACAATTTTTTTGTTGCGCTTCAGTATCTGTCTTGTGTCAATTTTACGTCTTATATATCTGCAGTTTGGGTTCTACAAATTGTGTGCTCCGCATCTCATTAGAACCGAATCTATCTAATAAAAATAACCTTAGATTTTCTTCTGCAATAGCCAATAAAAAATAGTCTGATCTCAGTTAATGATCTACTTTTTAACAAAGGCTTTCCTTTTTGCTCCTTGCTGATTTCATTCTTGGATTACCTGTTTCAGTGCTACCTAGTGTGAGCGTCGCTTATGAAGTTTCAAAAACTTACTGAATCACAAAAAAAGCTGGGCGCGGTGGTATTTGCGCTAGCGGCAGGGGTAAGTGTTCTGTTGACGGTGAAATCCACTAATTTGCATCAGCCGTCTGTAACAGCTACGGCTCAACCTATGGCGCGCACTGAATTGTCTGTTGCCCAAGCTGTTATGTCTCATACAGAAAGTCATCTTGATTCTAAAAAGACCTCTAGCGGCGTGCTTGCGGAAAATAGAGTTGTTGAAAGTATGAATGAGGTGCCCGCACAGGCCTCATGGAAAATGGCAGGTGTTAAAGCACAAACACCTAGCATTCCATTGAATGAAAGAATTTCTGATTATGCCATCGTAGAGCTGCCACAAAAGTTAACAGTCTTTCCTGCGGCTGGCGAACAAATTACATTGCCTTTATTGCATGGAAAGAGTTATGTCGCAATGGTTGAATCTGTAAGCCATTTACCCAATGGCGATTACTCTTGGAGCGGACATCTACAGGGCTATGGTACTGATTACCCGGTGGTGATGACCTATGGCGAAGATTCTGTATTTGCCACCATCACGACCCCCGAGGGCAGTTACTCCATGGAGTCTGTAAATGGTTTGGGGTGGCTCTATAAAAATCCCGCAGAAATTGAGTTGTCTCACCCAAACGCCAAAGATTTTTTAGAGATAGATGAACAGCATTAAGCGAAATTTTTAACGAGAGAATATTTATGAAAACGTAAGTGATGTGTTCTGGCTTTAATGGATGCGCGCACAATGTTGTGAATCATGGAGGGTTTTAAGTAAAGTCAATTGAGGAACCCCCAATGAATAATTTTGTTAAGCAAGTGCTATTTACCGTAACACTATTGATGAGTCTTGCTCTTTCTCCCACGCTATTTGCCGCCAATGTGGTTATCGATGTTTTAGTGGTTTACACCAAAGGCACAGCGGATGCTTATGCAGGCAATCCCAATACTCGTATCAATCAACTCTTTCAAGTGACCAATCAAATTTATAAAGACAGTGGCGTTAACCTTGAAGTGCGCGTGGCAAAAAACATGATGGTAAATTACACCGATGATAACGCTGCGGAAACCGCTTTAAATGATATTACCTTTGCAAAAGATCCTGCTTTTTCAGGCGTTGCTGCTGTGCGTGAGCAGGCTATGGCAGATATGGTGATTTTGTATCGCCCTTACAAAGCAGTGCAGGCGAGTTGTGGCTTGGCATGGGTTGGCGGGCAGGGTACCAACGGCGATCTTTCCAATCCGTATTTCAAAAAATATATGTTCGCTCACATAGCCATAAATGCATGCGGTGATTTTGTAACGGCGCATGAGCTAGGGCACAATATGGGTTTAAAGCATTCGCGCAAACAAGATGGTAGTGGCGGCACTTTCCCTTATGCCTTGGGGCACGGAGTGGTGAATCAATTTACCACCATCATGGCTTACCAATCTGAATTTAATGTGGATTACTGGAGTGGCAAACTCTATAAATTTTCAAACCCAGATTTGGTTTGTAAAAACTTACCCTGCGGTGTAAACCGTACCGATGCGGTTAATGGCGCTGATGCGCGGTACGCGTTAAATATAACTGGCCCACAAATTGCCAATTTTTATGCGGCACCAACATCTAGCAGCGCTTCATCGGCTGCGGTGTCTAGCGCAAAAACATCATCATCCCTCAGTTCAAAAGCAGTATCGCTAGCAAGCTCAAAAGCAGCATCTTCCTTGGCGAGTTCAAAATCATCCTCATCTGCTAATTCAAAAATTTCGTCTTCGGCAGTAAGTTCGAAGGCGTCTTCTGTTACTTCGGTTGGCGTTGTGGTTTCTTCAAGTAGTAAATCCAGCCTTGCCAGCGGTAGCGCAAAAAGCAGTTTAAGTAGTTCGTCTAAGGCTGCTGTTGTGTTTAAACAGGTGCTGAATGTTGCGCAATACAGCGGTGCTGATTGGGCTAATGAGGTTCGCCGTGATAAAGCCTTAACGCTCGATCAGGCCAAAGCGATTGCCGCCGCTAATCCAAAGATTACCTATTTCTTTATCACTAAAGGCTGGCAAATGTCCTTGGGTGCTAAAGGCGTATTTCGTACCGGCGATGTGGTGTTTTTCTCCGGTAAACCTTGGTATGGGGCTGCTGCTGGTTTGGCGGATGCCTACGAAAAATAAATGTGTGTGTAAGTGTGTTCTGTGTGTAAGTGTTAGTGAAGTTGTAAGGCGTTAGTGTGAGACTCCTAGTTACCCAGCTTCGGCTGGGTTTTTTTGCTGTTCGCCTAGGAACTTGAATGGGTAAATATGACCAGCCAATATGCTAAGATGCGCGCCTTACTGAAGATTTAGGGTTGCCGCCGATGCATTGTCCTTTTTGTAGTGCCGAAGATACCAAAGTGATCGACTCCCGCCTCGTGGCCGAGGGCGATCAAGTGCGCCGCCGCCGCGAGTGTTTATCCTGCCACGAGCGCTTCACCACGTTTGAAGTGGCTGAATTGG
>CAZZEV010000050.1:12496-14711 GCA_964653305.1 uncultured Cellvibrionaceae bacterium
TGGTGATGCCGCGCATCATCAAACAAAATGGCACGCGCGAACCCTTTGATGAAAACAAATTGCGCGCTGGTTTATTGCGAGCACTGGAGAAGCGCCCCGTCAGCATTGAGGCGATTGAATCCTCCATCAACCATATTAAGCATTTCTTGCAAGCTACCGGTGAGCGCGAAGTCAAATCCATTGCGGTGGGTGAAAAGGTGATGGAGCAACTGCAAAAGTTGGATGAAGTCGCCTATGTGCGTTTTGCTTCTGTGTATCGTCGCTTTAAAGATTTGAATGAATTCCGTCAGGAGATCGACCGCCTCGAACAGCAGCCAGACAATACCTAACCGCTACCTCTAATAGATTCTCTTAAGCATGCCGATTACCTCAGCTGATTATCCTTTTATGGCGCAGGCGCTCCGTTTGGCGGAGCGCGGTCTTTACACGACTATGCCTAACCCACGGGTTGGTTGCGTGTTGGTGAAAAATGGAGAGGTGATTGGTGAGGGCTGGCATATTCGTGCGGGTGAAGGCCATGCAGAAGTGAATGCCTTGGTTGCTGCAGTTGAACGTGCTCGCGGCGCTACCGCCTATGTCACCCTTGAGCCCTGTAGTCATACCGGTAAAACCGGCCCTTGCAGTCATGCCTTAGTCGATGCCGGTGTTGAACGCGTCGTCTATGCGATGGAAGACCCTAATCCACTGGTTGCAGGTCGCGGTTTGGATTATCTGCGTGAAGCGGGTATTCAAGTCGATGGTCCATTATTAGAGGATGATGCTCGCGCCCTAAACCCCGGCTTTATCAAACGTATGGAGCGCAGGCTTCCCTTTGTGCGCTGTAAAATGGGCATGAGTTTGGATGGCCGCACCGCCATGGCCAGTGGCGAAAGCCAATGGGTTACGGGCAAAAAAGCGCGCGGCGATGTACAGCGTTTACGTGCCCGTTCCTGCGCGATCATCAGCGGTATAGATTCGGTGTTGCTGGATAACTCTTCGCTCACCGTTCGTCTTGAAGAGTTGGACCTACCCAATGCGCAAGATGCTGCCGCCAAACAACCACTGCGCGTAGTACTGGATTCCAAGCTGCGCCTTGGTCGTAAAGCCAAAATTCTCGCGCAGGAAACGCCAATCCTGTTGGTTCACAATGGCAGTGCTGAAAATGCAGATAAGCTGGCTGACTGGCCTGCGCATGTAGAATTACTAGCCTTACCCGCTCAGGATGGCCGCATCAATCTCAATGCGCTGTTGAGTGAATTGGCGAAGCGCCAATGTAACGAAGTCCTAGTAGAAACTGGTGCTACCTTAGCGGCAAGTTTTTTACGGCGTGGCCTGCTCGATGAAGTGATTATTTATATGGCGCCCAAGCTGCTCGGCAGCAGTGCGCGCCCCTTGTTCGATCTACCTTTAAATACCATGTCCTCTGCCTTGCCGCTGAAAATCAGCGATATGCGCGCAGTGGGCACAGATTGGCGAATTACCGCCACGCCAGATACGGAATACTAATGAACGATTCTCAAGAGCCAAACAATGTTCAGTCGAGTGATTCGCCTCCGCCTAAGTTGCCGGAAGCTAATAATATTGCAGGCCGCTATAAACGATTTGTGGCCGCTATGATTGATGGCATGATCGGGATGATCGTGTCACTACCTGTTTTTAATCATTTTGGCCTCTGGGAGGCGGTAAAAACAGGGCAAGAGTTACCGCAAAGCGTATCGATTGGGCTAGCCATTTGTAGTGTAGCTATGTTCTTTGTTTTGCACGGTTATCTCCTGTATCAATATGGCCAAACAATAGGAAAGCGCGTTATTGGTTTGGCCATTGTGACTATGGATGATAAAAAGCCACAGTTTGCAGTCCTCATTCTTAACCGTTATTTACCGCAGTGGGTCGTAGGTTTTTTTCCTGGCACTATAGGCCCGCTTTTGGTGATTATTGATGTGGTCTATATTTTCTTTAACAAAGATCATCGCTGTGTGCATGATCTCTTGGCTAAAACCAAAGTGATTGATTTGAGCGTGAAAGTAACGGCATCGCCTAATAGTTTTGTTGCTTGATTTTGAAAGAGCCACAAATCCAATTAAGTTTTTTGATCAAAGCGCGCTAAAAACTGCCTCGAATTTTGCCGTGTCTGCTTATACACTCAGCGCCACAGTTTGTTTGCTAAAGCAGTCATTTAAAGCGGCGATTTATGAGGAATCCCTACGCATGTTTACAGGAATCATCGAAGCCATTG
>CAZZEV010000051.1:0-14577 GCA_964653305.1 uncultured Cellvibrionaceae bacterium
TGGCCGCCGACTGAATATTTTGTTGCACCTGCGCACGATATTTTTCGCGCAGCGGTATTAGATCGCGACCACTGGCAATAACTTTGCCCTTGTCATCCACCACTTTAATATTAAATCTGTAGTAGTTATCGACTTGGGTTTCAAGCCAAGCATCCACGCCTACATCCACACCCGCCTGACGCTTAAGCTGCAAGCCAAGCGCATCGGTAAGTGCTTTATTATCAGGCGCCATAGCGGCCAATGCTTTATCAACCACATCGGGCACAGGCACAAAATGTTTGCGCAAAGACTTGGGTAAACTTTTAACCAAGTTAATACACTTATCACGCAACATTCCCGGCACCAACCACTCCAAACGCAGCTCCGGAAGTTGATGAAGCAAACTCATGGGAACATGAATGCTAACACCGTCATCCGGATGATTAGGTTCAAAATGATAGGTAAGCGGAAACACCATGCCGCGCCACTCTAATTCATTGGGAAACTGCGCTTGGGTAATATCCAGCGCGCCGTGGCGCATTAACGTTTCGCGGCTGATATGGAGGATCTTGGGATTTTCTTGCTCGGCTTTTCTGCGCCAATTTTCAAATCCCGCTAAGTTAATAATGTGCTCGGGGATAAGCTCATTATAAAACTCAAAAATAACCTGTTCATCCGCCAGAATATCGCGACGACGGGATTTCGCTTCAAGATCATCCAACTCTTTTAAAAGATTTTGTTGGTGTGTAAAGAAATCGTCGACTGTACCCTTACGCTGTAAATTTTTACGTTTGGGGTGCTCTGCATATAATCCCTCCACAAACGCCGCGCGAATAAATACCTCGCGACACACCAAGGGGTCAATATGCGAATAAATAACGGATCTTTTTTCAATTAAGGTTAAGCCATAGAGGCTAACCTTTTCATAAGCCATTACCTGCCCTGAATGACTGTTGTAATGGGGTTCGAAATATTGTCGCTTAACCAGATGCTCTGCTGCCGCTAATGCCCACTCCGGTTCAATTTTTGCCACTGTATGCGCAAAGAGCTTTGATGTTTCAATTAACTCTGCCGCCATAATCCATTTCGGCGTCTTTTTTATTAAAGAGGAACCGGGGAAAATGCCGAATTTGCGATTGCGCGCCCCCAGATATTCTTTTTCTTCGTGATTAAAACCCAAATTGCCAAGCAAACCGCTCAATAGTGCTTTATGCACAGATTCATAACTTGCTGCTTCGTTATTCGCTTTAAAGCCCAAGTCTTTAGCCGCTACGCACAATTGATGATGAATATCTCGCCACTCGCGCAAACGCAGATAATTTAGAAATTCTTTTTTACACAGTTTACGCAATTGATTTTGCGAAAGCTCTTGGCGTTGAGTTTCAAAATAATCCCACAAGTTTACAAAACCGGCGAAATCTGAATACTCTGCCCAAAAGCGGCGATGACTTTGATCTGCAGCCTGTTGCTTTTCTACAGGGCGGTCACGCGGGTCTTGCACTGAAAGCGCGCTAGCGATAATTAATAATTCGCGTACACAGGAGTGTTCCTGCGCTGCCAACAACATACGCGCAAGGCGCGGGTCGAGCGGTAATTTACTGAGTTGCGTACCTACCGGTGTAAGTTGGTTTTTGCTATTAACCGCTTGCAGTTCTTCCAACAATTTATAACCATCACTGATTAAGCGATGGTCGGGCGCATCAATAAATGGAAATTTATGAATGTCGCCCATTTTTAATTGCAACATTTGCAAAATAACCGCGGCAAGATTGGTGCGCAGAATTTCTGCATCGGTAAATGCGGGGCGATTATTAAAATCTTCCTCGCTGTATAGGCGAATACAAATACCTTCAGCGACCCTACCACAGCGACCTTTACGCTGATTTGCACTCGCTTGCGACACGGGTTCAATGGGAAGGCGTTGTACTTTGGTGCGATAGGAATAACGTGAGATGCGAGCAAAACCCGGATCAATCACATAGCGAATGCCGGGCACTGTGATGGATGTTTCTGCAACGTTAGTCGCCAATACAATACGACGACCAGTGTGATGTGCAAATACACGTTGCTGTTCCGCCAAACTTAAACGCGCATAAAAAGGCACCACTTCCATATGTGCAAATTGCGCTTTACGCAGCGCTTCTGCGGCTTCACGAATTTCGCGCTCACCACTGAGAAAAATTAAAATGTCACCACCGCGTGCGCCACTGCTCGTTTTTTCGTGTAATTCAATTTCATGCACGGCATCAACCATAGCACCGTAAATATCTTGCTCGGTATCATCTCCCTCTTCATCTTTTGTTACCGATTCAAATAGCGGGCGATACCACACATCTACCGGATAAGTGCGGCCAGAGACTTCAATAATGGGCGCACTATCAAAGTGTTCAGAGAATTTTTGTAGATCAATGGTTGCGGAGGTGATGATGAGCTTTAAATCTGGGCGACGAGTCAACACTTGTTTTAAATAACCCAGTAAAAAATCAATATTTAAACTGCGCTCGTGAGCCTCATCGATAATTAACGTATCGTATTTATTTAAGTAGGGATCATTTTGAATTTCTGCGAGTAGAATACCGTCGGTCATCACCTTAATTAAGGTTTGTTCGCTGGATTGATCGCTAAAGCGAACTTGATAACCCACCTTTTCACCGAGTTTGGTATGTAGCTCTTCTGCTATGCGAGTGGCCACCGTGTTAGCCGCAATACGGCGCGGCTGGGTATGACCAATTAAACCGCGCGTGCCACGCCCCAGAGTTAAACAAATTTTAGGAATTTGCGTAGTTTTACCGGAGCCGGTTTCGCCCGCTAAAACGACGACTTGGTTATTAGCAATAATCTGCGCAATCTCTTCTCGATTTTCACAAACGGGCAAATCAGGAAATGAAATTGCTGTGGGAATGAGCTGTTTGCGAGCATCCACTTTATGTTGTGAGGCAAGCAAATTCTGCTGCCATTTTTCCAAGCTCTGTTCATAAGGCTTTCTGGCACGCGCCAGCTTTTCAATCTCCTGCAGACGGCGCTGCAAACGGTGATGATCCTGTGCCATCACACTCGCCAAAGATTGCTTAAATTCTAACCACACGCCCGTCATTACCATTGCCTCGTCACTTTAGGAGCGCATAATACCACGCCAAATACCTGCAATTTCTCCTCAAAATGCGGGAACATTATTCTAATATTCAGCTCCTATTGTGCTTGCCAACTTAATATCCTGCCGTTGTTAGGTTTAACCTCTGTTCAACATCACCTATGAATTCCACCTAAGTTCGCAGATGTAATACAATTAGCAACTTAAGGTCACCTTGAAAAAGGCCCTACCCCTACATGTACAGTGACACCTCTATGAAAAAACAACCTTTAAAAAAATGGTTTTCCGCCTTTGCGATCTGCTCACTCAGCTTTCAGGCGTATGCAGATATAGCCTCGCATTTCAAAAATTCCGACGGATCTACCCGATGGCAATATGTAGCCAATTTTTCCAGTAGTGTGCTGATTCTCACGCTCTTAATCGTGATGATTTTTTTATTGCTGGCCTATCGTCGTGCCGGGCGCGCCAATCGCGAACTTACCGATATAAAAGCATCGCTTGAAGACCGCGTTGCACGCAGAACGGCGTCCTTAATTGAAACAACCGAAGCACTAAAAAGCCGAGAGGAATATATCACCAGCATTGTGGAATCCATGCCTTTGATGTTGATTGGCTTAAATCAACGCATGGAGATCATTCAGTGGAATCGCGTTGCAGAAACCTCAACTGGCCGCCCAATTGCGAGTGTATTAGGTAAAAATTTGTGGGAAGCCTACCCCGCGATTACCCTCACACCAGAGCAAGTTGCGGATGTATTAAAAAATAAAAAGACAGTGACCATTAAACATAGCCAACGCGATCAATATTATTTTGATATTACTGTTTACGCCCTAAGCGACCAAGGTGAAACAGGGGTAGTCATTCTAGTGGATGATATAACCAAGCAAATGAAGGCCGAAAACAAAGTGGCGGAGCGCGATAAAATTTCCTCTATGGGTGAGCTCGCCTCAGCGATGGCTTACGACATTAATTTACCGCTTCAATCAATTTTAACCAGCTTGCTGAACGCGCAAGAAAAAATGGTTGCAAATGACCTTAGTGAGATCAAAACAGAGTTGTTATCGACATTAAAAAATGCGTGTTTCAGCGGCCAACAGGCATCTTCTATTATTCAAAACTTATTGGATTTAGCGAGCAGTCATCACGATGAAAAATCGCCCGCTGATATTGGCATGTTAATGGATCAAAGCATTAAGCTCGCCAGCAATTTGTTTACCGATTTATCTGGCTTGAAATTTAGCGCTATTAATACTACGCGCCACTACCACGAGGGATTGCCCCAAATCCCCTGTTACCAGTCAGAATTACAACAGGTCTTTATTCGCATTCTGCGCAATGCTTTTCATTCACTCAATGGATCAGCACAAACGGCGCCAGCAATTAATATTGAAATCAGTGAGTTCTATGATTCATTGTGGATTAAAGTACAACATAACGGCAGACCGCTTACACCACTAGAACAAGAAGATATTTTCCAACCCTTTTTCTCCATATCCGACAGAGAACCGGCGTGTCCCGTCGAACACAGATTATCTTATTCTTATTTTATTATTACCGATCACCACGATGGACAAATGTCAGTTACATCAGATGAGAAATTTGGCACTTGTTTTAATATTCAATTACCCTTAGCCTAAATTTCCGCACCTAAGAAAATGCCGATCAATATACATTGATCGGCATTTTTTATATCTTTAAAAATAACAGAATTACTCTAATAAGCTGCGCAGCATCCACGCGGTTTTCTCATGCAGCTGAATACGTTGCGTTAATAGATCTGCGGTGGCTTCATCATTGGCTTTTTCAACTACGTCATAGAGCGAACGGGCCGTGCGTACTACTGACTCCTGCCCTTCTACCAACAAGCGAATCATGTCTTGCGCTTTAGGAATACCATCTTCCTCATTAATACTGCTCAAGGCCGCAAATTGTTTGTAAGTTCCGGGGGCATAAACACCCAATGAGCGAATACGCTCTGCAATTAAATCCACTGCTAACGCCAGCTCGGTATATTGCGTTTCAAACATTAGGTGCAAGGTTTGAAACATGGGGCCAGTTACGTTCCAGTGAAAGTTATGGGTTTTCAAATACAGTGTGTAGGTATCTGCCAGTAATTTAGACAAGCCATTGGCTATATCCTGGCGATCTTGTTCATTAATGCCAATATTAATATTCATACTCAGTTCCCCTTAGGGTGTTCAGGATAAAGATGTTCTGGTTAGAATAATCTTGCCTGAAACTGGTAACTAGTTAATTTTGCCTATATCCATCATTGTCTAAATTATTGCTATAACCCATCAGAACCCAACCGCGCTTGCGTGCACAGTTGCGTAAATGGGTTTCAGCGATATCCTGCGGAACCTGTTCAGTCGTCAGATGCTTAAAGCCAAGCGCAAGATAGAAACTCTGCAGGTGCGGCAAGGCGTAACAATAACAACCGGCAGTGTTATTGGTGGGTAGTATTTCTGGAAGTATTTTTGTTAACAAATAAGTTGCCACGCCTTGATTGCGTACATCAGCCGCAACGCAGAGATTGCGCAACAAAAAATGCCCTTGGGAATGAGGCATTAGACGCGCGGCAGCAATGATTTTTCCCCGATGACTTAAGCTGAAGACGCGATCATGACGACCACATTTCACATTGTAATTGCAGCTTGCATAAAAGCGATTGACCAGCGGTAAGCGCAACTCATCGACACATTTAAAAACACTTTCGTTTAGCACATTAACTGAGAATAGGTGTTCCATTAATTCCGATCATCAGGCGCGTTAGGGTCATCCATACTGTCTAATGGAAATAGTTTGTCCATGCTGTTATCGCTCATGGGGATGTGTGCTGAATCATCGTCTGACAAATCAATTTCCGTTTTTTCCGGTACTTTTGTTGCGGCAGTTTTTTGTACAGGTGAGCTTGCATCTTTAGTGTCTTTTGTATCTTTAGCTCCTGTAGCCGATAAGGTTTTTTCAAACTCAGCCAACTCGTCTTTGGCTTTGCTACCCATAATAAATTTATACGCAAAATAACCCAGCGCCACCAGCAAAAGATTACCTAGCGCAATACTAATATAGAGTATCAAATTATTGGACTCTGCCTCTGGCTTGGCCTCTTCAGGTTTAGCTTCTTCATGTTTAGCATCTGTGGCAGGCGCCGCCACTGAAGAGGAGGCAGCGGTTTTCTTAATCACATAACTAAAACTGTCGGCATTGAGAGTTTCATCCAATTTATCACCATCAAAAAGCTCGCCCTGCGCATGAATAGTCACGGAATAATCGCCCTCTTGCGTTGGTGAAAAAGAAAACTCCCAACGCTTCCCATCAATCAAGCTCAGTGTCTTATCTACATTGTTATTTTTTGAGTTTTTGATACTAACAGCGACTTTAGTTTTACCAAAATCAACAACTTTTTCATCTGCAGAAACTTTATAGTTATACGTAAGTTTTCCATCGTCCAAAACTGCACTATTTTTTTCTAACACCATGTAGCTGTCGCGCACGCTTAGACTGTGCTTAAACTCACGCTTAAACGTTTTACCATCCACATAGACATGTATTTCATAATCGCCAACTGTTTCAAAGGTGTTTAGATTTTGGTGAAAGAACCCATCTGCCGGCGGTGTCGTCACTGTGAATGATGTATTGAAATTATCCTCGGTATTATTTTTTGCAACTATAGCATTGGCTTCTATCAATCCAAGTAAGTTAGCATCGGTAATCGTTTTACCATTCTCTTGAAATGAATAGGTAAGCGCTAAAACATCTTTAGAGTGCAGGTTGTTTTTAATCGGTTCAAATACCAGCTGTAAATTACTAACAATCGTAACTCGGCTTTGCGGTGCAATTTCAGTTTTTATTTTCCATTGCCCAGCTTTAGGTGAATCGACAGTAATCAAATCGTACTTATCAGTGCGATACCAATTAACACCATCATTGGGGTTAGTGGCCGAATAATCTTTACCATCAGGTGAACTAATAATAGTTCGGTCCTCACCGGGTTTACGGAAGATTAATGCGGTAAATTCTTTGATACTCGCATCCACTAAAAACCCATTATTCTCTAAAGGAACACGCTCTGCAGGCACCGCTTGATCAAATATTTTTAAAAACACACTCATCAGCTGATCGGCAGAAACCGCCAATGTGTAAACGCCATCCGTTGCTTGCGATAATTTTTTCAATAAATCTGTATCGGAATTTTCAGACAGCGCAATGGTATGCACAACATAACCCGCCGATTTTAAGCTGGGTAAAACTTCACTTAAAATTCGCTGCCGCTCTTTATAATTAACGACAGCATCTTTACTCACATCTACCACGCCATCCGTTAATAAAATAATATGCGTTTTATAATCTGGGCTGAGTGCATTTTTGTCAAAACTGACTTCATCCAACGCCTTACCAATACCGGTATGCATGGCAATCGAGTTTATTGCATTAGACTTTACGGCTGCTTGTTTACGCCAGTCGGCATCAACCGATTTAAAGGGCATTAACATATTCACCGTATTACCAAACGTCCACACACCTGCGCGACTTTTATCGGGCAGTAGCCGTACGATGAGATCCATTGCAGGTTTTCGCAAATTTTGCGGATCTGTTTGTTTCATGCTGCCGGATATGTCAATCAGTACGCGAACATCTGAAGGTAAAATTTTGGTGGCTTTAGCTGCTGATACTGAAGCATCTTCTTTTTTAACATTCTCTTTTTTTAGGGCCGCGGATGATGGTGCCGCACCGGAAGCTGCCACAGTGGGCGCACTCTCTGAATGCGGAGAGGATTCCGCATGGGAATCTTGAGTTTGCGCTTGTAGTCCAAGTGTTAGCAGCAAGCAGCTAACAAAAAATAAAATACGAAATAGTTGATTACGCATAGTTCGAGCCTTTTGTCAGGCAACCAAAATGAGTTAATTGCTTACACTCGTTTGAAAAGCAATATCTTCATTCATTTATAGCACTTAACTGGCAATTCGCCATTTTTCTGACACCGAGAATAGAAAAAGCCAGCATAAGCTGGCTTTTTTGCATTTTTCAAAAAATACCTTCAAACGCAAGTTAATCCCGAATCGCACGAATCGGAACTTCGCCTTTTAGCAATTCCTCACGTGCCTGATATTCATCTCTACTCAACCCACGAGATGAAGCACGGCGAGTATCATCTGGGCGTCTAGTATCTGCGGAACTCCGTGAGCCTCGCTTAGAACGAGAAGACCTTGGCCCAGGCTCTGCTTTTCCAGCACCCATATTTCGAGTAAGAATCACCAACACGGCAGACAAAATTAAGCCGATTAACCAAATTCCCACCATCACTTTTATGAGCGACAGAATAGCAGGCAGCCCTCCTGCCATACCTTCAAACACCAACGTATAGATCGCGGGTGCCATCATCATGGTTTGCGCATCTATGGCGTAAGGCGTGAATAAAATGGTCGCGACTGTGACTACTGCCGCATAACGGACAAACCGCCACGCCCATAAAAACATCCACCAAGCTGCAATCGTACAACCTAGACTACCCGCAAAATAAATAATCCAAGCGGATTGAATACTGGTTAATTCATTCATGAGCTTTCTCCTTAGACCCAACGCACAACGTAATCTTCAAGATCATCTGGGTTCACTGAATCTTCATGGATAACTTGGCCTGCCACTGACATACCGGCTTTGTGTACTGAATCGGGATCGCCCGACACCAGCGGATGCCAATCAAATAATGGAATACCTTCATCAATTAAACGATAGGCACAGGTCTCTGGCAACCAATAAGTGTCTTTCACAGATGCTGGTGTAAGCGTTACGCAATCGGGCACATGCTTTTGCCGTTCACTATAAACCTGACATTGGCAGTTATCGTGACTGAGGAATTTACAGGCAACTTTGGTGTAATAAACATCACCATTATCCTCATCTTCCAATTTATGCAGACAACATTTGCCACAGCCATCGCAGAGCGACTCGAACTCTGCTGAGGACATTTCATGTAACGTTTTCGCGCGCCAAAAAACTTGTACGGGCATTTTATTTAACCTGTTTTCTGCTTAACCAGAGAGTTTAGAGTTTTTAGATCGCATTTCTTGCATCTCTGGATCTTGTTCATTGCGCGGCGGCATCTGCAAATAGTAGCCCTGCGTCTCAAGACTTTCTGCGACTTTTTCTACACTCACACGCGCTAATTTTTTTTCTGGCGTCAGCAAGAGCACCATCGCAGGCTGGGGGTTACCAAACAGTTTTAACAACTCTTCTGGCACTTTGGTTAAGCCCTCTTCTTTTTTAACGTAGAGGTACATGCCCTCTTCTTTGGGGCTGCGGAAAATTTGGCAAATGACTTTCATGGATTAACTCTTACCTAATTAACAAATTAAAGTGATTCTATATCATCGAACACAGGATTCTCAGCAACCAACAACAATCCTTTTCCGATCACTTCATAACGCCAACCTAGTAAGCGTTCAGGCAATACGTAAATACCACCTTTCATTCCAGACCGCACAATCGCTTCGTATTCTTTTTTACGAATTAATAATTCTGGCGGCAAATTCAAAGCTTCTGCTGCTTCGCGTACATACTTTTTCAGCGTCTTCATTAAGGGCGCATCACTGGGTGCAAGCGGTGCATCCAAACGTAACGGCCAAGTAGTTGGATCACTTGCAGCGCTGGTGCGAATAATATTGAGCAACGTCTCGGTATCATTGCGCAAAGTGCGCGAAGGAATATCTTCAATGCGCTGTAAATGGGCGGCATCTTGCGGTTGCTTGCGCGCCATTTCAAATAGCGATGGTTCTTTGATTAAACGGTTGCGCGGAATATCGCGCACGCGCGATTCCACTTCACGCCATATACAAAGGTCACGGAGTATCGCCAACTCTAGCGGGCGTAATTTCCACGCGAAGCCCACTTTGTAATAAGCCTCGGTGTAATCATCTGGCTTGCGCGCATTAGTCACCAAGTCGGCGCAATCACTTTTTACCCACTGCAAACGCTCGCTCGATTTTAATGTTTGCAGCAATTTGCCATAGACAATCAACATATGCGCCACATCTAAAGCCGCATATTTAATTTGCGATGTGCTGAGTGGGCGCTGCAACCAATCGGAACGAGTTTCGTCCTTAGGTATTTCAATCGCCAATACTGCTTTTACTAAACCCGCATAACCGAGTGAAAAACCAAAGCCTGCAAACGCGGCTGCAATTTGCGTATCAAAAATAGGCGACGGGACTTCACCAAGCAGGCATTCGAAGACTTCGATATCTTCCGAGCAGGAATGCAGAACTTTAACAACTTTTTCATCCAGCATTAATTCGCGCAGCGAAGAGAAATCTGTAATCGCAAGCGGGTCAATTAAATAACTGGTTTTGCCATCGCCAATCTGAATCAAGCCTGCAATCGGATAAAACGTATCCGTACGCATAAATTCAGTATCTACCGCAATGGCCGCTTGCTGCCGCAAACGCTCGCATAAGTCGGCAAGCTCAGCGTCTTGCGCAATCCAAACAGGTTCGGTTGAAATTATCATAAATTAAAAACTTCTACGGCTAGCAAACGCGTGGGCTAAAGTTCCGCCGTCAATAAATTCAAGCTCACCACCGAGCGGCACACCGTGCGCAATGCGCGACACAATCACCTGATGATGTTTGGCACGTTCGCTAATGTAATAAGCCGTGGCCTCACCTTCTACGGTAGGATTGGTGGCAAGAATAATTTCTTTGATTGGATCTTCAGTCGAAGCGGATTGTTGCAACAACTGAATTAATTGGTCGATACCAATATCTTCTGGGCCAATACCATCGATAGGAGACAGGTGACCTAGTAATACAAAATATTTACCTTGGTAGGTACCAGACTGCTCAATCGCCAATACATCTGCCGGTGTTTCTACCACGCAAATAATACTGTTGTCGCGACGTTTATTACTGCAAATACCACACAAGTCTTGTTCAGTCAGCGTGCGGCAGCGTTGACAACGACCAACTCCTTCTACGGCTTTATGTAAACTTTGCGCTAAACGTTCAGCGCCTTCGCGGTCACGCTCCAATAAATGCAAAGCCATACGTTGCGCCGATTTAGGACCAACACCGGGCAAGCAGCGAAGCGAAGACATTAACTCGTCAATTAGGGGGCTGAACATTAATTAGTAAACTCTTAAAATGGCATTTTAAAATCGGCGGGTAAACCCATACCTGATGTCATCTTGGCCATTTGATCGCGATTTTGGGTTTCAACTTTTCGCACTGCATCGTTTACCGCCGCAGCCAATAAATCTTCGAGCATTTCTTTATCTTCGCTCATCAAACTAGCGTCGATGTGCACGCGTTTTATATCGTGGCGACCAGTCATTACTACTGAAACCAAACCTGCACCCGCCTCGCCTTTTACTTCAGCCTGCGCAAGGTCTTCTTGCATTTTTTGCATATTGGATTGCATTTGTTGCGCTTGTTTCATTAAGTCGCCGATATTCATAGCTACCTCTTTTTCTCACTAAATTTAAATGGCCTGAATAGTTTCTTCGCGCAGCGTTGCGCCAAAATGTTCAATTAGCTGCTGCACTATGGGATCAGTTTTTATCGCAACCACCGCCTTGTCATAACGCTCTTGCTGATGGCGTTTTGCCAATAAGGCTGGCGTTTCTGCAGTAATTTTCCCAACTTGAATTTTGGCGTGTACGCGCTCAATAAAATAATTGCTCAGCAAATCTGACAAGCGCTGTTGATGGCTTGGATCATAAAGCGTGCTGTTATTGTCATCCACAATAAAGTGAAACTCATTGCCACTGCGTGCAACTAACTGACAGTTAGCAATCGTACTTTGCAAAATACCAGTCACCCCCAAGCCCAAATAAATCTCAGGCCAATCTTGTGGGGTGGCTTGCTCATAGGAAATTTTGCGCACCGCATGAGGAACATAGGGCGCGTCATCAATAACCGCAGCAGGTGGAATTTCAGGCTTGGTTTCAACAATCACACTCGCCTGAGTTTCAGGCGCTTCAGACTTTTTTGGTTCGGGTACCTCGGGTGCTGGGCTGTAATCGCCCGCATCCAAATATGCGGGAGCGGCGGCGTACTCATCGTATTCGTCTCCCGTCATTTCCGGCGCATTATCGTAAGCACCGTCAAAGGGTGGAGGCGTTTGTGCGGCCGGCACAGCCGCTTGCGCAGCTGGAGAAACTGGAGCAGCTGTTTGCGAAACTACAGGCGCGGCAGGTGAAGCTGGTACTTGGGCAACCGGTGTAATAACAGGTTCAGCTTGTGGGGCAGCTTGAACCTGAGGTGTAGCCACAGGCTGAGGCGCACTCACCACAGGCGTCACAACTGGAGGAGCAATCTGCGCTTGTGGCGCAGGCACCTGCGCGGGACGTGATTGAGGTAAAGATTGCGTCGGCACATCCATTACACCTCGCGGCTTGAAGGCCAACATGCGCAAAAGCACCATTTCAAAACCTGCTCGTGCATCGGGCGCGAGGGGTAAATCGCGGCGGCCTAGCAAGGCGGTTTGGTAGAACAACTGTACATCTTCAGCAGGTAATTGTTGCGCGAGTTGCATAATGCGCTCTTTATCGCCGTGACTATTATCCACCGCTTCCGGCAAGGCTTGCGCGATGGCGATACGGTGCAAAACCGAGAGCATCTCAGCCAAAGCATTTACATAATCAGGCGCTTGCTCAGCCATATTTTGTACAGCGCCGAGCACTGCTTTACCGTCCAATGACGCCAGTGCATTGACGATTTCATAAACCGCTGCCTGATCCAAGGTGCCGAGCATTGCAGCCACTTCGGCTTGGGTGATTTTGCCAGAGCCGTAGGAAATTGATTGATCGGTAAGACTTAGCGCATCGCGCATACTGCCATCGGCAGCGCGGCCTAACAGCCAAAGCGCGCTCTCTTCAAAGGGAATCACCTCTTGCTCAAGTACAAACTTAAGATGATTAACAATGCGCTCAGGCGTCATATTTTTAAGATTGAACTGCAAGCAGCGCGACAAAATCGTCATGGGCAGCTTTTGCGGATCAGTCGTTGCAAGCAAGAATTTTACGTGTGGTGGCGGCTCTTCCAAGGTCTTCAGCAGCGCGTTAAAGCTGCTGTTGGAGAGCATGTGAACTTCGTCGATTAAGTAGACTTTGTAGCGGCCACGACTGGGAGCGTATTGAACGTTTTCAAGCAATTCGCGGGTATCTTCTACTTTGGTGCGCGATGCCGCATCCACTTCAATTAAATCGACAAAGCGGCCTTCAGCAATCTCACGACAGGCGGAACAAGTACCGCAAGGCTCTGAACTAACACCCGTTTCGCAGTTAAGGCACTTAGCGAGAATACGGGCAATCGTAGTTTTACCCACACCGCGAGTACCAGTAAACAAATAGGCATGATGCAAACGGTTGTGGTCGAGCGCATTAATCAGCGCCTGCAAGACATGCTCTTGCCCAACCATTTCACGGAAAATACGCGGACGCCATTTACGCGCGAGAACTTGATAACTCATGCCAATTGCTAACCCTGAATAGAACGAACGGATATCGTCAAAATGGGGGCGATTATAGCGGGTAAAGCCTATGACTTGCGAGGATTGAGTGGCAGCGGTAAAAGATTGATAGCCGGAATGAAGGCATCGTAAATACCCTCACGAACTATGAAGAACCAACACGTGCAAAGTAAGCTCTTGACGACCAAATCCCGGCTTGAATAGCCAAGGCTGTAAATATCGAAAAAACAAACGCGACATGAAAACTGACGTAATTCGCTAAGAACGCAAGCGAAAAGAAAAATACCGGCATGCTCAGGAGCCCAAACTTTAGGGATTTGAGTGAATCCATAGCATGGAAAGCTGAGTGATTTTTATGAGAAAAAACTGCAATAACGGAGGAGGCTAAAGGGAATGCTGCTAAAACACCGCTATAACCTGTACCCAGAGCTTCAGCAAAATACGTGACCACAACTACCAAGCAGGCAGCGGCAAGCATACGAACTGATATCTCGATATTGGAAGCTGGAGTATTACCGACAATTTGGGAGTGTCTGGGTGAAAGTAAAATCTGAGCAATAACAACAATTAAAGCCAGTACGAAATTGGTGTAGACATCAAACCCTAAGCGCACAACAAAAATACAGAGCAATGCATATACCAAAAGGGAAACCAGCTCGCAGGCAACCCACGAATAGCGCTTTGCCATCCACGCATAGGTAAAACAAAAGGAGGAAAGCGGAACGACACCTGCAACCGCTGCACTAGCAGCAGCTTGGGCAAATTCAAGACCTTGATCGATATACAGAAAATAAATAATTGGACCAGCAATCACGGGGAAGCCTGACAATAAACCCGCGAGCTTTGCACCCCATTTACGACCAACAATTGCAATGAGCGCAACGAACAGAGGAACCAACATCAGCTTCAGAACAAGCATGGAGAAGGATTCATTGAGGGAGTTTGCGATACAAGTAACGATAAGTCTTTACTTATCATCTAAATTTGGAGGCAATCTAACCAGCCACACCCCGGCACATAACTAACTGCTACCGTTGCTC
>CAZZEV010000052.1:0-14015 GCA_964653305.1 uncultured Cellvibrionaceae bacterium
GTAGGTTGGTGGTGAGCTTGCGAACCCCAACATTCGTAATCGAAAATGGCACAATATCGAATTACGGAAACATTTAATTAAAAGCAGTCGCACATTTGACTTTACGGTTTAAGCGGATACATGGTCATGTTGGGGTTCGTTCCTCACCGCCAACCTACGGAGCACTTTGATATGAGTTACGCGCGGGGTTGTTAATCGGAATGTTTTATTAAAAGGAGACGTAATGGATTATCGGAGGGTTTATGTGGAGGGTGGTTGTTATTTTTTCACGGTGACGCTGGCGGATCGTAAGAGCGATTTATTGGTACAACATATTGATTGCTTGCGTTCGGCATTTAAAACGGTAAAACAAAAACACCCGTTCGAGATCAACGCAATGGTGGTAATGCCAGACCACCTGCACTGCTTGTGGACATTACCGCAAAACGACTGCGACTACTCCACCCGCTGGGCATTAATCAAAGCCAACTTCTCGCGCGCTATAACCAAAACTGAGCTAATTAAAACCACCCGTTTAAAAAAGGGCGAACGCGGAATCTGGCAACGCCGCTTTTGGGAACACACCATCCGCGACGAACGGGATTTTTACAACCATATTGAATACATACACAATAATCCAATAAAACACGGTTACGTAAGCAACGCGCAAGACTGGCCATATTCAACCATTCACAAGTTCGCGTAGGTTGGCGGTGAGCTTGCGAACCCCAACATTCGTCATCACGGATGGCACATTGTCGAATCACGGAAACATTTAATTAAAAACGGTCGCATGTTTGGTTTACCGAACAAAATCTACCTACATAAAACAAGGATTTATATGCACAAGGCAACATTTAAAATCACATCGCGCATGCGATCTATTGCGTTGCTATTAGGAATTTACATATGCGTCATAGTGGGTGGAAAGGACTTATTAAAAACGTTTACCAAAGAGAGTACGCCGCCCTCTTATACAGTGTTACTCACAATCGCAGCCATCATTATTATTGCGCTATACGTCAATTATATTGTGGGAAAGATAAGGCTCGTTTTTACATCCAGCGGGATAACATTAACCCAACTGCCTTTAAATATGGGCACATGGGAGCTAGCGTGGAAAGATGTGTCTGAAAGTGTTCTTATTTGCGCACCCATGGGCGGGCATAAAATCTTACTGAAAAACCCCACCAAAGACAGAATGATAGGTTTTCCGCTATGGGCATTAGATGAAAACACACTCAATATTCAGAAAGACCCAAGCCCACTTTTTAAATACAGCCGTAACAAACCGCCCGAAGACTTTGCTCTTTATCAAGCTATAAAATACTTTCAGCCAAACTTACGTGAAGCAAGCTCTCGTGAGGCAACCGAAGTCGTCCAAAAGCAATTCGATTTAGGCAAAGAAGCAGGCATTGTGTCTGGCGGCGCGGCAGTATTTTTTTTATTGGGTCTTTTTGTTGGCCTAATGAATAAATCCAGAGTTCTGGACACAGGCTACCTTGATATATTTTGTGGCGTTATAGCGGTTGCTATTGGCAGTTACGCCCTCTACTACATGAGAAAGTGCCCACAAAAAATCGTAAATGTATTCATTAGCGTGCTGATAATAGGTTGTTCTTTTTGGGGCATACGATCAGTCATCAATACCGCAACTTACTATTACGGTAGCGAAACAACATTTACATTTTTCCTCGACAAAAACGACACTACTCACCAAGAATGGAAGACGCTAGAAAATAATAAGCTCACCATAGAAATTTATGCCCATGAGGATAATCGCACCTATTCAAACCCAAACGCAAACATTAAAGAGACTCAACAAATAATTGTGCACAAAGGCGTATTTTCAAATTACTGCATACCCTATGATACGCTCAACACCTTTGTAAAAGACCCAACCAAACGACGCTCAAGGCATTAACCGAAAAAAATTGAATCAAAGCTTAAGCAAAAATAACCACACAGGGACAATCAAATGAAAAAGATATTAACTACCGCCCTCTTCTTGTTGATGAGTTCACAACTTACTTTCGCTGAAATAGATAAAAACTACCTTTTCCTAGCCAGTAAGCTGGTTGAAAACAAACAGTATGACGAAGCCTTACGTGCATACCGCTATTATTTTATAGAGTCAAAAAAAGAGAGCAGCTTGGGGGGCGTGAGATTATCCTTTTGTTTAGGTGATTGGGCCAAACTCGGGAAGGTCTATCCTCCAGCAATGAATGAACTAATTTCAATGTCTGACGAACGTAAAAAAATTATATTGTCTGGCAAGGGGAACTCTGAGGTTTTTCAGGAATACAATGCCATTAATCGCTATATAGAAAGGGATAGCGAAACATTGGCAACGTTTATTGCGGTAGATAAAGATTTCCCAGAACAAGCTGAATCATATCGCTTTTTTGCTCGAGATCTTATCATCGACGCCAAACAGTACGACTTAGCGAAAAAATATATTGATCCACTCTACGAATTTGAAAACCTGAGATTCGCCAGAGAATCAGACCTGCGCTTTTCAAGAAAATCCAACAATACTTTTCAAGCACATTCTGACGCGAGATTTGAAGAGAACGTTTATAAACTCATAGACTTGGCAAATCAAATAGGCCTGAAAGATGATGCTGCCAAAATTAAGCGTCGTTTCGCCAGTTACATTCTTGAAAGCCCACTGAAAAAATAATGACCGCCAGATACACTGCCGAAGCCAATAAAACGCATCGCTTTAAATACGCCCTACTCTTAATAAACCAGCTTGATGTGAAAATATCCACTCCATCAAGATTATAAAAAATTAGAATTAGAGTAAGACTAAATAGCTTAAACAAAAAAGGACTCATCATGATAAAGAACATTCTCATAGCCATACTCGCCCTATCACTAGTAGCTTGCGCCAGCAAACCGACAAAAAGCGAAAAGGAAACACATGTTTCAGATGCCGACGCGGCAAAAGCATTAAGCCAACTAATGGGCGGCAAGCAAAAAAATGTCGATGAGAAAAAGCTAGCCAAATATCCGTTAGGTTCAAAAGATAATCCAATCCGCGTTGGCGGCCCTGGCGGACAAAGGAGTTATTTAAGTCGATTGGTTTGCGAAAACAACGAGCCAGTTTCCTCATTTAATCGTCAAGGTAGCGCCGGCGCCGGCCCATTTGGTTCAATTCTTGACATCTACGAAGTACTTTGTGACACCAACAAAGGAGTGGTTACGCATTCTGTATATCTCGATATGTATCACGGAGATTATGAAGAAACGCGCCCTGCAGCTGGATTTCTTGCATTGATGCCTGACTGCTGGAGCCCTATAAGAAAAGCTGCTGCGTTTAGAGAGCAGAAAAATTTCAATGCCGCATTAGAACAAATTGAACTGCACAATCAATGTGATAAATCCAAGGTGCGCATATCCTATTATTATCACTTGGGATGGACTTACGCGGAAATGGGAGAATTTACAAAAGCAATTGATGCCTATTCTGAAGGATTAAAAACAGATCCGATGTACCCTTTTGCTTATTGGCGCAGAGGTTTAACCTATGAAAAACTCGGCAAAATAGCTGAAGCCCAAGCAGATTATAAAAAAGCGTACACATTGGGAATGGAAAATAATCCTGACAAATTCAAAGAGTTCCTAAACGAAAATCCCGATATCGCTGAAAAACTTACGCCAAAAAATCAGTAATTGGGGTCAGAGCACGTACCCAAGGCTGGGCTAAGCCTACGCACCCCAATATTCATAATCACCAATGGCATTGTGTTGAATTACCGAAAAATCTAATCAAAGCTATTGTGTATAAAATCAATTACACCAAAAAATTTTGAGGAACGAATATGAAACCCATAAAATCAATCACAGCATTTATGCTTACAAGCTTGATCGCCATGAGCCAATACAGCCTCGGCGAACAAAATAGCTCGGTAAAGAAAGTATCACCAAATACAATATCCAACACCACAGCAAAGACAACACCAACCAAAGACATCTCAGTGGAAGACTTCAAGAAAGATACAAGACATGAACGGGAATTCAAAGATGCACTTATAACCGGCATAAAATTCCCTGAGGGTGATGCAGCACACAAACCCGAGAACGGCTACTCATCCTCATCGGCTCCAGCACGGAAAAATAATGCTCCTAAATAACACCCAAGACTAAAAATTTAATTAAACAATGCTTTCTTCCATAAAAACTCTACAGCAAGGAAAAATGTATGACCGAAAACAACTACAATCCGCAAAGCACCGAAGCAACCGAAACAGCAAATGACACCGGCGTGCTTGCATCGCGCTGGGATCGGTTATTTGCATCAATTTTAGATGGGATTATTTACTGCATCGTCATCATACCTATTATGTATTTCACAGGCGGGTTTAATGGAATGGCTCAAGGGGTTCAACCAGCGCTAGGTTACAGTCTAGCGTATAGCGTGGTTGGCATAATCGCCTTTATTATTCTTAATGGCAAACTCCTCATTAGCAGTGGCCAAACTATTGGCAAAAACGCTATAGGAATAAAAATAGTAGACTTAAACGGAAACCTACCAACGCTAAATGATCATTTGCTTAAACGATACGCCTTCTTTTTTGTTCCAGGCCAAATTCCATTTGTTGGACCATTCATATCCATAGCAAATATTTTATTTATATTTGGAAATGAAAAACGCTGCATACATGACCTCGTTGGAGGAACAAAAGTGGTTAATTGTAAGTAACCCTTAGAAGCCACAGATAATTCAGAACAATTGAAGTCAGAGTAAAATTAAATCGAAGCGCAATTGAATCTTCAAATCTTTTATTGTTATTTTTACTCTGACACCAACTTCTAATCAAAGACCAAACTTGGCGTAGTAGGATGCTACAGCCGGGTGCTTAGCAATACGTTGCATGTGGACATTCAACTCGGGTGCTACTTTTTCTACCAAATCAGTAGGAACATGATCCAAACGACCTGAATTTAAACCGCGTACATCTACAAATACTTTTAGGTCAGCAATGGTGAGGCGATTCTCTACAAAATATTCACCGCCCTGCTCCAGCAATTTGCGCTGCAACCAGCCAAGGTATACTGGCATAGATTCGTTCACGAGAGCTAATCTTGCCTCTTTTTGAGCATCGCCCGTCATGCGATAGGTTGGCCCAATTTTTACAGAAGCATCTTCAATTACGGAGAGCACTTCATCGCACAACAGCGCTTGATAGGCATCTGTAGGATACAAGCCTGCGAGCTTACCCACATAACGCGTCATTGCGTCTGACTGAGTCACCATAACACCATCTACCTCAAGCGTAGGCACCTGACCAAAGGGCGTTGTTTTACGAAATTCTGCAAACACAGGGTAACCAAAACGATTATCTTCAAAGTCAATGCCGCCGATGTGCATTGCCAAACGTACTGGCTCAGCGCGGCCACCATGAAAATCAAAATAGGAAAGTTTAAATTGAGGCATAGTAGTTTCCTTTAGTGTTAAAAGTGAGGGCGTTTCAAGATGCAAAGCTTACAGGATTCTTATAATTGTCGTCATGACAAATTCAAATACACCCTAAGTTTCCAGATTGCTTGTGTCTAGTTTTTGGTCAAAATAAATTCATATGGCTTATTGAATGTTGCGTACAAAAATGACAACCTCCAAATAAACCCAAACGCCCCAATCCTCACATTAGAAATGGATACTTTACGTGAAAAGACTTATAACAATTTTACTTGTCTGCACATTATCTCTAACCACCGAGGCCGCCACTTCCGATAAGTCCGCCGCACCCGATAAAGACACTAGCGAAGCATCTTTAATAGCCTCACTCTATGGCAGATGGGAAGGCGACATGAACTATCAATATTTTGAAAACGCCACCCTCAATAAAAATTACTCGTACCCCTTTGCCATTGAAGTGACCCCCACCAATTTTGAGATATACAATAAAAATCAAGCAGGCGAATGGGTGAAGATGCGCAGGAGCTACATAAATAGTTTCAAATTTGATGGCAATAAAGACACCATCGTTGGGCACTTTTTAAAATCAGGAACAGATGAAGATGGCTTGTGGGTTGAATCACAAACACTTTATATAACACTCAAAGATGAAAATAGCGTACTGCTCTACTCCATGCGGGCCGTGAATAACACCGGTGGAAAAGACTCCTTGCCCGGTACAAAATGGCTACAGACAGGTGCAGGCGAATTAAAAAAGAAATAACTTAAAAACGACCGCAATTAATTTCATTGATGGATATATAAATGCAAAAATCTCTTTTCATAATAATCCTAAGCTTTCTATCAACTAACTGCTTCTCAGAGCAACTCTCTAACAACACAGTAACTCCAATCGAACACAAACCAATTATCAGAGTCATCATAGATAACGATTTTGGGGGCGACCCCGATGGACTTTTTCAATTGGCGCACCAACTGCTCTCGCCCTCCAATGAAGTGAAAGGCATTATTGCCTCGCAGCATTACCAGAGCGGTTTTTACGGCGCACCAGGAACCGCAGCCTACGGAAAGTTAGAAGCCGATAAGCTCATGAAAGTGTTAAACCTAAACCCAGCGATTACTGTTGTGGAAGGCGCTACTAAAAGTATTGAAAATATAGCTAAGCCACAGGAATCTGAGGGCGCTGATTTAATTATTCGCGAAGCCATGAAGGACGATCCACGCCCATTGTACATTCTCTGCGGCGCAGGCTTAACAACCATTGCGAGCGCTTTTAAGAAAGAACCAAAGATTAGCAAGCGCATTAAGTTGGTATGGATTGGCGGCCCAGAATATAGCGGCATGGCTTTACCGCCGCCCAACTCAAAAGGCGTTGAATACAATTTGGGGATAGATGCTTTAGCGGCGCAAATTATTTTTAATGAATCTGACATTGAGATTTG
The DNA here is from genome assembly GCA_964653305.1 of uncultured Cellvibrionaceae bacterium. GTDB lineage: Bacteria > Pseudomonadota > Gammaproteobacteria > Pseudomonadales > Cellvibrionaceae > Cellvibrio. Next base: position 6,847 of record CAZZEV010000052.1, read on the forward strand.
GCAAATCCCCAGAAATGTTTATCGCCAAGCGATAGTGTCAGATGCCGAGCTTTCGAACCGACTATTAGGTAAAGGCCCAGTAGGAAATTATTTGATCTCTACGCTCAAGAGCTTAAAGAAAAAAGCGAATGGCTCTTTGGGTGAAACCTATGTGCTGGGCGACAACCCGCTCACATTGATCACCGCACTGCAAACCCCATGGGAAAAAGATTCGGCCTCTAGCCCCTATATCTTGCAAGAAACCCCCTTAATTACGGATAAGGGAATCTATCAAACCAATACAAAAGGAAGAACAATGCGCGTATACACGCAAATAGACACGCGCTTAATGTTTGAAGATTTATTTTCCAAAATTAATATGTTCGACTTACACAAGAGCCCGCAGCCAAACTAGATATTATCGATAGCCCGCATGTTGGGTAAGACTGCCCAACACGCGAATTGATTTTTAAGATAAGATTCTATCATCTGTCGTAAAACCTTAGAAAATTTGATACCCCGCACTACGAGCAATTTATGGAACCTAATTTTTGGCATAAAAAATGGCAAGAGAGCGATATTGGTTTTCATAACAGTGATGCAAACCCATTGTTAGTGAAACATTTCCACGCACTTAGCTTGGCACCTAACAGCCGCGTATTTTTACCTTTATGCGGAAAAACCCTAGACATTCATTGGCTGCTCGCGCAGGGCTACCAAGTGGCTGGAGCAGAGCTAAGCCCCATAGCGGTTGAGCAACTCTTCCATGAATTGGGCCTAGTGCCTGTAATTACTCAACTTGAAAACCTACAACATTACAGCGCCCACAATATAGACATATTTGTAGGTGATATTTTTAACCTTTCTAGCCGCTTACTTGGCGAAGTGGATGCTATTTATGATCGCGCCGCCTTAGTTGCTTTGCCCAATGAAGTGCGCAAGAAATACACCGCACACCTGAAGCAGATTACGCGCCACGCAAAGCAACTTGTAATTTGTTTTGACTACGACCAAAGCCAATTGGCTGGCCCGCCTTTTTCGATACATGATCTCGAAATACAAGCCCATTACCACGAAGACTACAGACTCACTCTGTTAGAAAGCGCCGAGGTTATCGGCAAACTCAAAGGCCAATGCACTGCCTATGAAAAAGTGTGGTTGCTGCTCAAGAAATAGTAATCAATTAATTTTTAATAGGGCAATGAACTTAACATCATGATGAACCTAGTCACCCGTTTGCCAACCAACATCCGGCTAGCTAAAAAAATATTAACTGGAGTGTGTTTTATCGCTTTCCTAGGTAATTCTCAAATTTGCACAGCAGATGCAACGTCTGATGCTGAAAGCATTTTTGATAATTTCTTATTACCCATGCAACTCTCCGCGTTCAATGAAATCAATAAATCCTACAGTGAACAACCAGAATTAAAGGAAGGACTAGAGTTCATCAACGCCGTTGATTTCCCGTCGATTTTTGTAAATATCAGACCAGGAATGATTGAAATCATTAAGTCCAACTTATCGAAAAACGAGCTGAAATACCTTAATCATTACGTTAATCAACCGGAAGTAAAAAAGCATTTTTCGCTCGCCACTCAGCATAAAAGCTATGAGAAAGCGTTTGATTTGCTTTCCGACGATGAGAAAGCGGTAGTCAATAAAAAGGATCCTGCGATGGAAATTTCCATCACACCCAAACTCCTTGCCATGAACCCGCAAATCAAGTCGCTGGTTGCCTATGGCGCTTTAGACGCGTTGGATCCACACCGCGAGATGCTAGAAAAGAAACACACACTGGACGAGCTTTGCCAAATGGCATTTGACAAGGCAATCTATAACGCCAGCTTTTTAGCCTGCGGGCTTGGTCACAAACACAACCACCTAATCTCTTCAAAGATATTCGCGAAAATGATGTGGCGAGGGGATTATTTAGAAAAGGATATCCCCAAAGCGCTCTCAATTTACAGACAACTCCTTAGCCAAGATACTGATCCCGATGTAGCTTTTTATTACGGTGTTTTACACTTCAACATGGCAACAGATCCAGAGATTAAACGGCAAGCCGCCTGCTGGATAAAGCTATCGTCATCAAAAATCTATAACAACGCCGTAGGTTTTTATCGGGATATAAAAGACGATTACCCTAACTTGCCTAACCACTGTCAATTTATTAAGAGCAATTAGCCACAAAGCGCGCAGAGGAAAACACGAGCACTTTATTATTTGCGATGCCCTATTGGCTTTTCAGAAACGATCAAATCATCGAAATCTGTGACCTGTGGTGTTTGAGGAGCCCACTCTGCATCCCCTCCTCCAAAAAACGTGGAGAAATACAAGGTATCTATTGCAAAGCTAGATCCTGTTTCGCGAAATAGAAAATCTTTTACATCCAATACCAATTCACCATCTAACCACGCCTGCATGATTCCGTTATTTTCACCAGGGGTATTCATAACTAACCGATGCTCAACCGTTTGCCATTTCCCCGGAATGAAGCGCTGATTTACGCCACCCTTGGTATAGTGATAGTCGTCACCACAGGGAGATATTTTTCGGGGAGCATAAAGATATTGCACCGCATCGCCATTCACTCGCCACATATTGCGCGCCGAGAATCCATTTTTATCGGATACGCAACCCGTGGGCCCAGTGCCGCCCATAAAACCCGGCAACTTTCCACCTTTCACAAAATCAAAATCTTTTGCAAAACGCACGCGATAGGAAAAATATAGTTGGTTATAACTTTGTTTAAATGGAACTTTGAATTGAACGCCGCCACGTGCAGGCCCAAACTCCTTACCGGTAAAGGTAACACGTAAAAACTTATTACCTTTTTCGCTTGCAATGACCGCTCGTTTTTCATCAAGCCCATTATTCCATGCACTAGCCAACGGAAAATCTTGTTGCATCATGCTGGCGTTATAGAAACCAGTCTGCGCGTCTTGAAAACTGACTCGCAATACATCAGAAGCACTAGGCCCCGTCACCTTGGATTGGCTTAGCTGCCCACAGCCAATGGTCATACTCGATGCCAGAAGCAGCAGGTATACCTGTATAATTATTTTTAACCAAGAATTCATGTTTTCACCCTGCGTTTTGACTACCCTTAGGAATCTACGAGAGTAACTTAAACACTTCTATAAATTAAGTTAAGTTAAGTAGTGATAAGCCAACCTATGCCAGGAAGTATCAAGAATTAAACGCGGAAATTGCTCGCCTTCCTCATCATGGAATCTACAATGATTCAACTTACTGAAATGAAAAGCCTGTTGTTAACGCGATCGGCCCAGCCAAACCGCCCTGCACACCTAAGTGCGGCAAGTGGATTAGTGCAAATTGGCCCTTGGCTATATGTAGTTGCAGATGATGAATTACACTTGGGTAAGTTTTCATTGGAAGGCGATAACGCCGGAGATCTGTACCGGTGCTTTGCTGGCGAGTTACCCATTGAGGCTGAGGAACGCAAAGCAGAGAAACCAGATGTTGAGGTGCTTACGCTCATTTCGCAGCCCAAGAATCCATCGCGGCAAGCTCTGCTGGCACTAGGCTCTGGTTCCAAAAAAAATCGCCACCGCAGTGCGATAATTTCCTTAGACAGCCATGGAAATATTTCTGGCCCCGCTGAGATTATTGACCTTTCACCTTTTTACGAATTTCTGAAAGGCGAAATAGGTAAATTAAATATTGAAGGCGCTGCTATTGTTCAGAACGATATTTTTCTTTTCCAGCGCGGCAACAAGAAAAACAAATTGAATGCCAGCATCCGCATTGGGCTAGAAGATTTTTATCGTGTACTCTCGCAGCCACACGAATACTATGAGCCGAGGATACAGATTACACCTTATGATTTAGGTGAAATCGATGAAGTTCCACTGTGCTTTACCGATGCCACTTCACTCCCCACGGGTGAAATTGTTTTTACCGCCAGTGCCGAAAACACCTCTGACGCCTATCTGGATGGAGCTTGTATGGGCTCGGTAATTGGCATTATTAATTCAAAAGGCGATTTAAGCTCACTGGAGCCTATCGATAAAAAGATAAAGCTGGAAGGTTTAGTAGCAACTTCCCATGACAAATCCATAGATATTTTGCTGGTTACCGATGCTGATGATGCAACGCGCCCAGCACAGCTTTATTCTGCGAGAGTCCATCAACAGTAATGACAATAGACACAAACGGATAAAACCATGACCGAAAAGATAAATGAAGACGCTTTGCAAGCTTTAAAAATTGCTTTTTGTTATATGCCTAAAGCAATCGAAGTCAATAAGTATGAATACGGTGATCGCTATCAAACCGTCCTTGAGCAGATTCAAATCGTAAGAGAAACCTTACTGCTCAATGATGTAGATCCCGAAGAAGTTTATGGAGAGATTAACCCTGACAGTACACCCAACTCGTCGTATTGATATACAGGTTGAGGCGCATAGTAAAAAAATACACGCTTCTCGCAGAATCATTCTATAATCAGCGCTCACCGTTAACCTTAAACTCCAAAAGCTGAAACATAATCGTTCTGTTTGTATTACTGGAGTATTTCATCATTCGCACCTCCTTGCCCCTAACAAATGCTCCAAATCAAGGCATCACCGGTATTTTCAAGGCGATCTTGGGCGTACTATTTGTTGCACTGTGCTTATCGCCCATAGATCTCCACGCCAAGCAAACAACCCCAATCGTTGTACGCTACCCCGCATCAGATTCAAACCCTCACTACTATAAGCGCGTAAAATATTTTGTGGAAATTCTTGAGCTTGCACTTTCCAAATCGAATCATGAGTATCAACTTGAAAAATTATCGCTGCCATTCATGAACGAAAGTCGCTCCAAAACCAACCTAACCGCTAATTTATACGATGTTCATTGGCTCAATACTCAAGCATTTCTAGATAAAGACTTACAACCAATACGCATTCCTTTGTGCAAAGGGCTCACAGGCTGGCGCGTGTTTTTTATCCGCCCCGAAAGCCAGTCAGAGTTTTCTGCAATTAAAACTGCTACTGACTTAAAAAAATACACAGCAGGAAATGGCAATGATTGGCCGGAGGCAGTTTTGTACGATGCTGTAAACTTGCCACAAAAACTTTCTGGTAGCTGGAAAGGGCTTTTCTACATGCTGAAACAGAATCGTATTGATTATTTATCACGTTCTGCGCTTGAAATATATGACGAGGAAAATGCGTTTCCTGAATTAAACTTGAAAATTGAGTCGGAATTAATCATTCAATATCCTGCAGCCTACTTTTTCTATGTGAATAAAAAAAATCCAAAACTGGCTGCCGATATTAAAGTGGGCCTTGCGCGCGCAATTGCCGACGGCTCTTTTGATAAGATATTTAACCGCTATTTTAGCGAAAAAATTAAGCGCCTCGATCTTGAAAAGCGCCACATTGTAAAAATAGCTAACCCCGAAAACACGCGGTTATTGTTAGACAAAAAAAAGCATCCGTCTTATTGGTACACTGAATTTAGCACCCGCTCTCACGCTGAAAATTAATTCTTAATTTTTAAGAGACCACCTGACCTACAGGAAAGGCATTATGGATAACTTATCTGCATTCCCAATCACTCAAAAATGGCCAGCACAGCACCCAGAGGTACTGCAACTCTATTCATTACCCACACCCAACGGCGTTAAAGTATCAATTATGCTAGAGGAAACTGGCTTAGCCTATGAACCACACTTGGTAAGCTTTGATACCAACGATCAATTATCGCCAGAGTTTTTATCGCTAAATCCCAACAACAAAATTCCTGCGATTATTGATCCCAACGGCCCTAACAACCAACCGCTTGCGCTCTTTGAATCCGGCGCTATTTTGATTTACCTCGCCGATAAAACCCAACAACTAATACCTGCAGATATGGCAGGCCGTTACCACACCATTCAATGGCTGATGTTCCAAATGGGCGGCGTTGGGCCTATGTTTGGGCAAGTGGGTTTCTTTAATAAATTTGCTGGCAGACACTACGAAGACAAGCGCCCGCTTGATCGCTATATCGCGGAATCAAAACGTTTGTTGGCGGTGCTGGAGCAACAACTCAAAGCAGGCCCATGGATTATGGGTGAAACTTATAGCATTGCGGATATTGCAACCTTCCCTTGGGTGCGCAATTTAATTGGCTTTTATGAAGCGAGAGACTTGGTGGGCATTGAAAATTTTCCACATGTACTTCGCTCTCTCGACGCTTTTCTTGCTCGCCCTGCCGTGATCAAAGGCCTTACAATTCCGCAAGCCAAAACTTAACTTAAAGCGAAGCAGCTGTTTTGTTGAACCAAAACATACATGCTTATCAATACACACCCGCGAATCACAAGCAATCTTTTGATCATAGTTTTTCCAACCATGCCCACACCTTTGCATCTGACAACAACATAATTTTAATGTAACTTTTAGTCACATTAACGACATGTAACCGTTTTCTTGTACACTAGTGCATTGAAAGGGATTTGATGTATGGTTAGCATGGCTTGGCGCCCTCTGAAGCGCAGCTTGTTTGTTACTAGCGGTTCCGCCCAGACAAAGAAAGGAATCTGACACCCAATAACAATAATGACTTCGGGGTAGTAGCAATCCAGCATATCAAAAAACGAGAGTCAATCTTGCGCTCTGTTGGTTTTACTCATCACTTTCACTCATTCCGAAATTAATGAGGCAACATCTGCTGGCTGGCTCTCGCTCAAATCAACCAAATCGGCGAGAAATAAAATATGAATAATTATTTAAAAAATCACTTACCCAAAACGTGTAAAGTTTTAGCTGCCTTAATAATGTCAGTAGGTTTACTCAGCCTAGGACAAATCGCTAACGCCCAAAACGGCTATTACGCATTAACTTTTGATGACGGCCCTACGAGTAACACTACCGCTTTGCTAAATACCCTTAACAGTGCCGGCGTTAAAGCCACCTTCTTTATATGGGGTAGCAAAGTAAGCAGCAATCCATCGGCTATTCAAGCCATGGCAAATGCGGGTCACAAAATCGAGAACCATAGTCATACACATCAACACATGCTCAGTTGGAGCTATCAACAGGTTTATAACGATCTGAGATCGATAGGGAATCCAAACGTATCGTACAAGCGGAAAACTGTTTCGCCCGCTAACGTTTTTGTTTGAGTTTGTAATGCGGCTTCGAGGACTTGCATACCATTTTCGAGCGTTTCCGCGAAGCGCTCTTCCTCTTGTT
>CAZZEV010000052.1:14025-14424 GCA_964653305.1 uncultured Cellvibrionaceae bacterium
TTGGGATATAGACACTCAGGACTGGAACGGCGCAAGTACTGCATCAATTACTGCTGCCGCAAGCAATGCCCAAAATGGCAGTGTAATTTTAATGCACGAGGGTTACACAACCACCAACAATGCCATCCAGTCGATAGTAACCAATCTCAAAAACCGCGGCTTACAGGCTGGCTCAATTAACAATAGCGGTCGTGCGGTTGCATGGAGTGGTAGCTCTGGCAGTTCTAGCTCAGCAGCAAGTGGTAGTAAAACAATTGTGGTGCGTGCGAAAGGAGTAGCGGGTGGTGAAAGTATCTCTTTAAAAGTTAACAATACCGTCGTAAAAACATGGACACTGACCACCACAATGACTAATTACTCGGTAGCGACTTCCGCGGCTGGCGGAACTTTGGTGCAGTA
>CAZZEV010000053.1:0-14369 GCA_964653305.1 uncultured Cellvibrionaceae bacterium
CGAGTTGAAAGATTTGGCTTGTTTGGGCTTCTCTGCCGATTTGACCATGCAGTCGTTCTGTCACACCGCGGCTTATCCAAAGCCAGTAGACATCGAAACTCAACACACCTTGCCTGATTTTATTATGACTCGTGGCGGTGTTTCTCTGCGCCCAGGCGACGGTATCATCCACAGCTGGTTGAACCGCATGTTGTTGCCAGACACCGTTGGTACCGGTGGCGATTCGCACACTCGTTTCCCAATTGGTATTTCATTTCCAGCCGGTTCTGGCTTGGTAGCCTTCGCCGCTGCGACTGGCGTCATGCCTTTAGATATGCCCGAATCGGTATTGGTTCGCTTCAAAGGCGAGTTGCAACCCGGCATCACCTTGCGTGACTTGGTAAACGCGATTCCTTTGTATGCAATCAAAGCTGGCTTGATGACGGTTGAGAAAAAGAACAAGAAGAACATCTTCTCTGGTCGTATTCTCGAAGTTGAAGGCTTGCCAATCCTGAAAGTAGAACAAGCATTTGAACTTTCAGATGCATCTGCCGAGCGTTCTGCGGCTGGCTGTACGATCAAGTTGGATAAAGAGCCAATCATCGAGTACATGACCTCTAACATCACTATGTTGCGTTGGATGATCGAGCAAGGTTACGGCGATGTACGCACCCTTGAGCGCCGCGCGCAGAAGATGGAAGCTTGGATCGCTAACCCAGAATTGATGGAAGCCGATAAAGACGCAGAATACGCGGCAATTATCGACATCGATTTGGCCGACATCAAAGAGCCAATCCTCGCCTGCCCTAACGACCCAGATGATGTGAAAGTATTGTCTGAAGTTGCCGGCGCGAAAATCGATGAAGTATTTATCGGTTCGTGCATGACCAACATTGGCCACTTCCGTGCTGCTGGTAAGTTGTTGGCTTCAACTAAAGATGAGTTATCAACTCGCTTGTGGATCGCCCCACCGACCAAAATGGATCAACACCAATTGGTTGAAGAAGGCTACTACAGCATTTTCGGCACCAAAGGCGCTCGTACTGAAATGCCAGGCTGCTCACTCTGCATGGGTAACCAAGCGCGTGTAGCACCTAACTCAACCGTAGTGTCTACCTCTACACGTAACTTCCCGAACCGTTTAGGTAATGGTGCCGATGTGTACTTAGCCTCCGCAGAATTAGCGGCAGTTGCAGCGGTATTGGGTAAGTTGCCAACGCCGGAAGAGTATTTGAGCTACGCCAATAAGTTGAACAGTATGAGCAGCGAGATTTACCGCTACCTAAACTTCAACGAAATTGAGAGCTACCAAAACGCCGCTGATGAAGGTAAGCGTATTGCAGCAGTTGAGATTCAAACTGTTGCGATTTAAAAAACTCTAGCTTAAGTAAACACTGCTGAGTTTAATTGAAGGGCTGTTCGGTATTGCACCGAATCAGCCCTTTTTAACAACCGCCTTATATAAATTTTTTCCTATTCAAAAAATTACTTCGCAACAAAAGCCAGATCAAACTAGACTAAAGCCCTCACCAACTAAAGCATTCTGTAAACGTTTAATTCGCTCGACCAATTTATCTGTACTGTAAGACGTTGCAGGCAATTTACCCCAAATAGGTTGTGGCCATGCGGGATCTTCCTCGAAGCGCGCTATATGGTGTACATGCAGCTGACGCACCACGTTACCCAGCGCAGCTACGTTCATCTTATGGGCGTCAAACACACTGGTCATCACCTCGCTCAAGCGGCAGGATTCGCGCATTAACTGCATTTGCTCCTCTTCACTTAAGTGATGGATTTCAAACACATCCTCCACTTGCGGCACCAAAATACACCACGGGTAATTAGCATCTTTACTGAGCAACAAAAGCGACAAATCGAAACGGCCAATGACAATGGAATCTTCCGCTAGGCGTGAGTGAAGCTGAAACATAAGGTTTACCTCTGATGATAGTTACCGATTTTGTAGATTGGCATCTGATAGATTGGTGACTGTACCAATCGCCTTTGGCACCGTAGAATAAGCACCTTTATTTTCCTTATATTATCGCCATTTTACGAAGAAGACACTTTATGCGTTCCAGTCGATTTTTAATTGCCACCCTCAAAGAAACTCCTGCCGATGCGGAAGTTATTAGCCATCAATTAATGCTACGCGCGGGTATGATCCGCAAACTAGCCTCTGGCCTATACACTTGGTTGCCGCTCGGCTTGCGCGTGTTGCGCAAAGTAGAAAATATTGTGCGCACCGAAATGAATAAATCCGGTGCACAAGAAGTCTTGATGCCTGTAGTTCAACCCGCAGAATTATGGGAAGAATCTGGCCGCTGGCAACAATATGGCCCAGAATTATTGCGTATTAATGACCGCCATAATCGCGGCTTCTGCCTTGGCCCAACCCACGAAGAAGTGATCACCGATTTAATTCGCGGTGAGATCAACAGCTACAAACAATTGCCCGCAAACTTCTACCAAATTCAAACCAAATTCCGTGATGAAGTGCGCCCACGTTTTGGCGTAATGCGCTCGCGTGAATTTATTATGAAAGATGCCTACTCCTTTCATAACACCACAGAATCTTTGCAAGAAACTTATGATGTAATGCACCAAACCTACTGCAATATTTTCACACACCTAGGTTTAGAGTTCCGCCCAGTATTGGCAGACACGGGCTCAATCGGCGGCGCTTTCTCGCACGAGTTCCACGTATTGGCGGCCAGCGGTGAAGATGCAATTGCATTCAGCAACGGCAGCGACTACGCCGCAAACATTGAAAAAGCAGAAGCGCTCCCACCAACAACACCGCGCCCTGCTCCGCAGCATTTAATGCAAGAGGTTGCTACACCCGGCGCACACAGCATTGAAGAAGTTTGTGCATTTTTAAAAGTAACTCCCACACAAACGCTCAAAACCTTAATTGTATTGGGCGAAATTCGCGACGATAAAACTCAACCATTAGTTGCCTTAGTAATTCGTGGCGATCACGAGTTGAACGATATTAAAGCCGAAAAATTAACCGGCGTTGCATCACCACTTACTTTCGCTCCAGAAGCGCGAATTAAAGAAGAGCTTGGTGTGAGTGTCGGGTCTATTGGCCCAGTTGGTTTAAATATTCCGGTCATCGTTGACCATTCCGCAGCACACGCCACTGACTTTGTTTGCGGTGCCAATAAAGATGGTTATCACTTAACTGGCGTGAATTGGGAGCGCGATGTAAACGCACCACTGGTTGCCGACATCCGTAACATAGTCGCTGGCGACCCAAGCCCTTGCGGTAACGGCACACTCGATATTAAACGCGGTATTGAGGTTGGTCATATTTTCCAACTCGGCACTAAATATTCTGAAGCACTTAAAGCGCGCGTATTAGATGAAAACGGAAAAGAACAAACCATGATTATGGGTTGCTACGGCATTGGCGTAACCCGCGTTGTTGCCGCCGCCATCGAACAAAACTTTGATGACAACGGCATTATTTGGACCGATTCAATTGCACCTTTCCACGTTGCCATTGTGCCCATCAATATGAACAAATCTGCTGCCGTTGCTGAAAAAACTGAAGCTATTTATGCAGAACTACAAGCCGCTGGAATAGACGTATTGTTGATGGACGATGAAAAAGCACGCCTAGGTGTACAGCTCGCCAATACTGATTTGATGGGTATTCCACATCGCATCGTTATAGGCGACCGCGGTTTGGAAGCAGGCAATATCGAATACAAAGGCCGTCGTGATGCAGAGAAACAAGAAGTTCCTGCAGCGGAAATTGTAGAGTTCTTGAAAGCGAAGATTAAAATTTAGTTTTTTGAAGATGGGTGGAGCGAAAGCCCCACCCATTAATTATTTCTTTAACTTATCCAACAACAAAAACTCACTCGGCAACAACGACTTCTTAGTCACCCTCACCTGCAACACATCCCCGTTAAACCAATGAATTTGATTCATGCGCGCGCCCACTGAGGTTTTTGCGTTGGCGGGAATTGTTAAATAATCCACCTCACCACTTAACTCTTTTTTTCCGTTCACATAAGAAACAAACTGACGATCTTTGTAGGTCATGGCTGCATGAACCCATTCACCTACCGGATGAACTTTTGTGGGATCGATTAACGTAAACTGAGATTTTTCTGATTTGATAAAGGCATCAAAATACCATTGTTTCTTATCATTCAAACGCAATTCAATAGTAATGCGGCGAGCAGGGTTATCAGGCGATTCAATATGAAATACGCGCGGCTCGTGATTTTTGGGGAAGACATCATTCGCTTTAAATATAATTTCTACAGTAAACTCTGTAGCATCACCAAGTGGATTAGCGCCAACCAATAAGCGATCTCCATCGCCGTCAAAACTAACCGCTTTTCCAAATGGGCTAGCCACAACATGCGGCTGCCCCATTTGCTCGACACTATAACCATTGATGTTGGTTAGCGAATCAAACCGCCATATCTCTGACTGCAGTTCTTTTGAGCCTTGACTGGTGCAACCATAAAGAAATACTGCAAAAAAAACAGCAGTCACCGCTATCAATTTTTTAGCATACATCTCAAATCTCTCACCTTTTAATTATTAAATATTATGAGTCTAAACAATACCGAACAGATGATTAGTCTGGGCAGCATTTGATTAATCATCTACCGCATTGAAATGTGCAATTTCTTGATCGAGGTTTTTACTCACATCATTTGGCGAACCCGTATTTTTCGCTAATAGCGTATAAGCCACAGGCACCACAAACAATGTAAAGAAGGTGGCAACTATAACGCCTGAAATAATCACAATACCCACCACGAATCGAGTTTCTGAACCAGCTCCAGAAGAGATAACGAGGGGTAATGCACCAGCTACTGCGGTTAAGCTCGTCATTATAATCGGGCGTAATCGGGCAGAAGATGCCTCTAACAAGGCCTCACTAAACTCAACGCCGCGATCACGCAGTTGGTTAGTGAATTCCACAATTAAGATACCATTTTTTGCCGCAAGCCCTATCAGCATTATGAGCCCAATCTGCGAATACAAGTTGAGCGTACTCCCTGTGATCCATAAACCAAACAATCCCCCTGCAATAGCGAGCGGAACTGTCAGCATGATGACAAACGGATGCACATAACTTTCAAACTGCGCAGCTAACACCAAATAGGTAATTAAAATACCCAAGGCAAACATAAAGAACATAGAGCCACTTGAGTTTTTGTAATCGCGTGACATACCGCGATAATCTACTGTCGCTGTTGCGGGCAAATGATCTTTTACTAATTGATTGAGATAATTCAGGGACTCACTGAGAGTAAGCTTGTTGGATAGTGCAGCTTCAATTGTGAGCGAACGGACGCGATTGTAACGATTCAAACGACTAGCATCGGCAACCTCAACCAAAGTGACCAAACTCGCTAGCGGAATTAGTTTTCCCGTGCTGGCTGAGCGCACATACATATTCTCTAAACTATTTTTTGTTCTCTGTTCATCACGCTCTCCTTGTATTACCAAATCATATTCTTCGCCTTGTTCAATATAGGTTGTAACGCGGCGTGAACCCAAAAGCGTTTCCAAACTGTGTCCGATCGTACTGACGCTTACACCTAAATCTGCAGCACGGTTGGTATCAACGCGCACTTCAATCTGTGGTTTAGTTTCTTTGTAATCCCAATCGATGTTCGTCAGACCTGGATTATCTTGATTGATTTTTTCCAGCAATATATCCCGCCACTGCGCAAGCTCTTCGTAAGTCCCCCCGCCTATTACAAACTGTACCGGCTTGGATGAGCCGCTCGCAAAACCCTGACGCATAATGGGCGAAGCGGTAACACCGGGTAGATCACTCAACTTGGCTTTTATTTCATCCATAATGACAAAGCCATTCCGACGCTCGCTCCAATCATTAAGGGCCACAATAACAATACCACCATTGTAACTTTCAACCCCACCGAACCCACGAGGTGCGCGCACCATTAACCGCGAAATTTCGCCCGACTCCACATAAGGCAACAGGCGTTTTTCAATCTCCGCCATGTATTGCTCCATATAGTCGTAAGTAGCACCTTCAGGGCCATTCACCATAATTGTGAAGTTCCCGCGATCCTCCTTAGGTGCATACTCACTGGGAATAAATACCGCCAAGGCAGCACAAATGCCCAACATGGCAATAAATATTGCGATAGTGATAGGTTTTTTCTTCAAACTTTTAACGATAACTTTTTTATAGGAATCACGCAGCTGATGCATTTTTACATCTACTTTTTCAACAAAGGCATTTCTACGTGTTTCTTTGCGCAATATTTTTGAAGCCATCATTGGCGACAATGTCAAAGCGACAAGTGCAGAGAATCCCACCGCTGCAGCCATGGTGACTGCAAATTCTGAAAATAATCGCCCAACGTCACCCTTAATAAATACAATAGGAATAAAAATAGAAATTAACACCATAGTGGTGGCAATAACTGCAAAACCTACTTCACGCACGCCATCATAAGCTGCCAACAAAACGGGCTTACCTTTTTCTTCAATATGTCGAACAATATTTTCCAGCACGACAATCGCATCATCCACCACCAAACCTATCGCCAATACTAAGGCGAGTAAGGTGAGCATATTGACGGAAAAATTCATGGCCGCTAAGACTGTAAAAGTTGCGACAATAGAAACCGGCACGGCAACCGCCGGAATGATCATGGCGCGTACACTGCCAAGGAAAATATAAATGACAAACACAACCAGCGACACGGCCAACACTAAGGTGATGTAAACCTCATGAATGGCGCGCTCAATGAAAACTGCACTGTTGTAGCTGTCTTCAATACTCATACCCTTGGGCAAACTTTTATTTATTAATTCTTTTTGAGCCTCGACTCCGCGCGAAACCTCTAAAGTATTTGCCGTTGATTGCTTCGAAATACCTATACCTACCTGAGACACTCCGTTACCGCGAAATAGATTTCGATCTTCAACTGTTCCTCTTTCAACTTTGGCGATATCCCCCAAACGAATTAAATGGCCATCAGCAGCATGTTTTACAACGAGCTGCGAAAATTGCTCTTGCGTACGATAAGTTCGCGCCATACGCACAGTGTATTGTCGCTCTTGAGACTCAATACTTCCTGCGGGCAACTCCACGTTTTCCGCGCGCAAGGAATTTTCTATATCCGTTACCGTTAAATTATGAGAAGCCAATTTCTTTCTATCTAACCAAACGCGCATAGCGTAGCTCTGCTCGCCACCTATACGTACTCGTGCAACACCACCTACTGCAGAAAACTTATCCACAATGTAGCGTTTTGCATAATCGGAAAGTTCCGGCACAGTCATCCCATCACCCGCCAAACTCATCCAAACAATAACTTCATCATCCGAATTTATTTTTTGAACTTCTGGGGCTGTAGCCTCAATAGGCAATGATCTAGTAGTGCTAGACACCTTATCGCGAATATCGTTGGCAGCGGCTTCTATATCGTGTTCTATATTGAAAGTAACGGTAATATTTGAAACACCGTTTTCACTATTGGATTCGATATAACGAATACCTTCCACACCCGCAATTCGATCTTCAATGGGTTTGGTAATCCGTGTTTCAACGATATTTGCTGCTGCACCAGGATAGGTGGTGCGAATAGAAACGATGGGCGGGTCAATATTAGGATATTCGCGCAACGAAAGGCGATCAAATGCAAGAATACCGAAGGCTAATAGCAATAAAGAAATAACAGACGCAAAAACCGGGCGTCGGATTGAAACATCTGAGAGCATCATATTATTTGCCCTCTGATTGTTTCTGCTGCAATAACTCAGCTAATGACTCGGTCTTTTTAGCAGGATCATTAGACTGCTCTGCCATAATTTTTAATGCTTGGCCGGCATGTATTTTTTGCAAGCCATGAGTAACTACTTTATCACCCTCTTTTAAACCACTTAGAACTTCTACAAAACCTTTATAACGCTGACCAATTTGAATTTGACGCTTTTCAGCAACCCAAGGAGCGATACTCGTACTCTTATTTGGCTGCAATACAAACACAAAATTGTTACTACCCATGGGTACTAAAGCAGCTTCGCTCAACACCAATGATTTACGAACATCTGCTCGTATTACAACCGTAATTAATAACCCTTGTTTTAATTCATGATCAGAATTTTCTAAGATGGCACGAACTTTAATGGAACGCGTTGATTCATCTATTTGATTGTCGATACTAAAAATCTTTCCTTTAAAAACTTTATTACCCAGGTCGTGGCTTTGTGCCTCAATCGGCAAACCGATTCGTAAGCTACGCAAATAAATAGCAGGCACAGTGAAATCTAATTTCATTCTACTATCGTCATTCAATGTGGTGATAGTTTGGCCAGGGGAAACCAAGCGACCGATGCTAATATCACGCAACCCCACTACACCACCAAAGGGCGCGGTGATAATTAAATCTTTAAGTCGCGCCTGCACTGCCAAATACCTTGCCTGCGCAGCCTGATATTCACGAGTACGCTGATCCAATAAAGAAGGCGATACGGCCCCAGTTTTCGCCAAGGCTTCGGTGCGGTCTAATTGCTTTTTTGCTTCGTTAGCGGTTAATCGCGCTT
Source organism: uncultured Cellvibrionaceae bacterium (assembly GCA_964653305.1). Taxonomy (GTDB): domain Bacteria; phylum Pseudomonadota; class Gammaproteobacteria; order Pseudomonadales; family Cellvibrionaceae; genus Cellvibrio. Next base: position 8,542 of record CAZZEV010000053.1, read on the forward strand.
CATCCATAAGTGCCGATTCTTCAGCATTTGTCATTTCAACAAGCACCGCACCTTTAGTCACTCGCTGACCATCATCGAAGTGAATGTTTGTTACCGTTTTAGTCGTCTTTGCGGTAATAACAGTAGATTCAAAAGCGCGCAAATTACCCAAGGCTTCGATATTGTTTTGCAAATCACGCGCACTTACCGATTGAACAATCACATCCAATGGCACTTCAGGCTTCTGTGCCTTTTGAGAAAAAGTGGGCGCAGCCAAAAAGAACGAAGCGCACAGCAATAGTCGCGGCAAAAAAAACGGGGACATAGTTAATCTCGATGAATTAGTCATAATTGGGAAAATAGACATGCCGAACAATCGTCTCAGGCAGAATCGCTTTAGCGTTGCATTGATGATATCTCTTCGTCATAAGGTTGCCCCGACTTTAACACTTGTTTACGAGTACTTATATGACAATGAATACGCTTTAAAAAATTACCAAGCTGAAAGGATTAATCAGTTTCTACTGCTGACAACTTGAAAACGTACTGGATATTCGCGGCAGAGAAACCTCTCGCCGTTAAAAAGCGAACTCGTTTAGATTTTTCTTTAAGATCAAATACAGGCTTACCACCAAATTTCTTTTGGTAAGCCTTCAACGCAAGTTCATTCCAGTCAGTATTTCCCATGGAATCTATCAAGCAGGTATTGATCAGCTCATCGCTTATCCCTTTGTCTCTCAGCTCTAATCGAATAATTTGAGCGCCCTTACCCTGCCTTAAGCGCATATTAATAAAAGCCTCCGCAAAGCGGCTGTCACTCTGCAAGCCATCAACCTTCAATTTCTCTAATACGGTAGCTATTAAGCCCCATTGATCGTGTTTCTTGGCCAGTTTACTACGGAGCTCTTTTTCGGAATGCTCACGCATAGCTAGGAGGTTCATAGCCATCATACGAATACTTGCATAAGTTGGTTCATTAGTTTTCATTAATGCTCCATAAAAAAATGGCCGCAAAGCGGCCATTTATAACAATATCTAATCAATTAATTTACCGGAGGGAATTGAGCTAATACCTCGAGCACCGCGCTGGTCAATATTTCGCGTTGCTGCTGCGGACTGGAACCCCTGCCCAAACGCTTTTCAGATATTCCACGCCAAATAGGCTGCTGAGTTTTGGCATCGACCATATCTATTATCAAACTCCCTTGATTATAAACACGTACACCGCCATCCAAGTGTGAGCGATAAAAAATTGATGAGGGATAGCGATAGCCTCTATAACCAAAACCATACATCTGATCATATGCGCTAGGCTCCAGTTTTTCTTCCATAACGACATGGTAGGTAACATAGAAATCTGACGCAGAGCTTTCACCCGCAGATTGATAACGTTTAGCTAACTCGGAATTAACCAAACTGTGAATATGGCTTAAGGTGAAAGGAGAAATGAGGATATTTTCTTTGGTATCTTGCTTTGCACTTTTTACTGTAAATAGCTTGAGTGCAGCAAAGTTATAACTGGCATCATAGTCGGTGGAAACACGAGGCTTAGTAGCACAACCACTTAAACAGAAAATAGCAAAAAGTAAGGTTAAAAATCCTGCTTTAAACATCGTGAACCTCTAGCCGCGTTACACCAATTCAACGCTTAATATTTAATCATATTAAGCGACTCCGTTACGCAGCATACTCAGACTGACTATACCGCGCAACAGTGCAGCACATACTTGCACATTTGTTGGCGATTTCTGTTTCTTTTAAGACACAGAAATTCGCCATTTATCACTATTCAGAAAGTTCCATTTCATCCGCAGACTCAGCACCTCCAGCACTTAATGACAAAGCCGGTGACTCCAATAGTTCCTTGCGAACTTTTTGCTCTAGCTCTTTTGCAATCACGGGATTTTCTTGCAAGTATTTCATCACATTGTTTTTACCTTGGCCAATTTTGTTACCCTGATAGCTATACCAAGCACCTGCTTTATCAATCATGCCAAGCTTAACGCCGTAATCCACCACCTCACCCATACGATTGATACCACTACCGTAGAGGATTTGGAATTCAGCCTGCTTAAAGGGTGGTGCTACCTTATTCTTAACCACTTTTACACGCGTTTCAGAACCTACAACCTCTTCACCCTCTTTCACTGCACCAGTGCGGCGAATATCCAAACGCACAGAGGCATAGAATTTCAATGCGTTACCACCTGTAGTAGTTTCTGGGTTACCAAACATAACACCAATTTTCATACGAATTTGGTTGATGAAGATGACCAAGCAATTAGCATTTTTGATATTGCCCGTGATTTTACGCAATGCTTGCGACATCAATCGCGCCTGCAAACCTACGTGATGATCGCCCATCTCTCCTTCAATTTCAGCACGTGGCGTTAAGGCTGCTACAGAGTCCACGACCAACACATCTACCGCACCAGAACGCACAAGCATATCGGTCACTTCAAGCGCCTGCTCACCGGTATCTGGCTGAGAAATAATTAGATCCTCTACATTAACACCCAATTTGGAGGCATAAATCGGGTCAAGCGCATGCTCCGCATCGATAAACGCGCAGGTACCGCCAGCGCGCTGGGCTTCAGCGATTACTTGCAATGTTAGAGTAGTTTTACCGGATGATTCCGGACCATAAATCTCAACGATACGGCCTTTAGGTAAACCGCCAATACCCAAGGCAACATCCAAGCCTATGGAGCCGGTAGAAATAGAGGGAATGGCGACCTGCTCTTTGTCGCCCATGCGCATCACAGTTCCTTTACCAAATTGACGCTCAATTTGGGTTAGTGCGGCTAATAACGCTTTTTCTTTATTCGCATCCATTTGACACCTCAACGTAAAAAATAATGTAAGACAGTAATTTGGGATTATACGCCGAAGCTTTTTATAAGACTGCTCCAGCTATGGATATAGACTACACCATAAAAACTGTATACGCAAACAGTACTGTTGATATATGCAGTATTTTTGTCAAAGTAAGATATTTGCCACACTTGGAAACCAATACGCTGAACGCCCAGACGATGCGAGGCGCCAGCGCAGATCTTATAGTTATCCTTATTTTGCCGCCTTGCGCGGCTCGATGATGCGGAATTCACCGCTCAAATGCATCATGTTAAAAATATACAACATGCCATCAAAGTAGCGCTGCTCACCGACAGGCATTGGCGTGTCCCAAAATTCCTGCAGGAATGCATTCGAGACTTCGCCCGGCGTTGCCGCCAAACCACCTGCAGCCGCAGCCGCAAGCATACCAACAGAGTGGCGATCAGATGCAGGCTTTCCATCCAGCGTGTATTTATCGGCAAAGGTTTTTATACCTTCCTTGAACAGAAAGTTTTGATATCGATCGCTCAGTGCAATTTGGCGCGGGTCTTTTTTAAACCAACTGTAATCCACCGCCATATTACTAATGGTGCGCCAACTGTCATATGCGTAGATGCTGGGCTTGCCATCCCAACCCATCGAAGGAGTGCCATCATAATTCGTACGGTCGGGCGAAAGACCAGTTTCAGGGTGAGCCGCTTTATGGAACAGGTTACGGCTTGCCTCAGCCGCTCTAGCCCAAAATGCACGTTCTTCTTTTGGCGCCCAACGCGCCCAGAGCTCGTAAAATGCTGGCAAGTGATAGGAAGGGTCAGTACCGGGCAGATTGGTCTCAGGTACGAAGCGAATCATCGCGTGCTCTTCGTCCACCATAGGGCCAACACTTACTTCACGTGGTGCGCCACTGCGTCTAACCGGCGGCCAAGGCTTCCCTTCTTTGATGGCTTTAGCTTGTTCAGCGCGGTTGTTAGGGCTCGGCCAGCCTGTGCTGGGCTCAACCGCAAGAGGGCCATCTGCGTGAACGCGGAACGGAGCGGTCCCAGTTAATATGCCGTGGTGACGCATACCTTTTAAAATGATGTCCGCTTCGTTTTTGTAGTTGTAAATGCCTTTACCGTTGCCCCAGCGATTGGCAGCAAAATAGAGGGACATGGCATAAAACATTTCACCGTCTGGTGCGGCGCTGGTTGAACGTGGGGTGCCATCGGTATTCATCGACCATGCAAAATAACCGCGCGACGGGTTTTTGGGATCGGTGTTGAGCATGTAGGTTTTAGACCAGTTCCAGAGCGCATCAAATTCGCGCTTTTTACCCAACTGCACGGCGATCATCATGCCGTAGCTCAAGCCTTCACTGCGCGCATCGTTGTTAGCCCAGTCAGTGATATAAGCGAGCGGGCCATTTTCGTTAGCGCCTATTTCAAAATAAACGCGCTCTTCTTGACCATCGCCATGAAAAAATTTTTGAAAGGATTGCTCAATACGCGCACGGGTTTCGGCGGGTGTTTTGTTCAAACGCTCTACAAATAAATTGGCATAGCGACCGGTTTTATAGGCACCGGCACCATCGTCGAGGGCTAGCACTATTGCTGACTGCTTTGTATTTGTAGAAGCTATATCTGCTGCGAATGTTGGCGTGGTCGCCACAAAACTAACAGCCAACGCCATAGTGACGACAAGGGTCTTAAGTTTTAGCATGTTTTTCTCTCTTGTAATGTAATTCTATTGAGACGCCGAACTGCTTATGCAAAGCATCATGAGCCTAGAGGGCTGGCACCTGAACGCGTATTAATTAGCTTATCCGACATCATTGCCGATTTTTTCCAGCATCGTCGAGGCAGTATTTCAATAATGCTGTTCTGCCAAAAGCACCATTACAATTCTTTAGGGTTTTCCAAGGCAATAAAAAAGGCGAGATCCGAAGATTTCGCCTTTTTTAGCTGTTGCACCAGCGGTTTAGCCGCTGATCAACTACCTGAAAATCAAACCATCTAATTAGATAGCTTGAATGTTTTCAGCTTGTGGGCCTTTTTGGCCTTGAGTTACGGTGAAGCTAACTTTTTGACCTTCAGTCAAGGTTTTGAAACCTGAACCTGAAATGGCGCTGAAGTGAGCAAAAACGTCTGCACCAGATTCTTGTTGAATGAAACCGAAACCTTTAGCTTCGTTGAACCATTTTACTGTGCCAGTAGTAGTTTGAGACATGATAGTACCTATATTACAAAAGTAGATTTACCCCGAGAGGCGTTGGGCTGAAAATGCGGGAATTACTTATGTGACAGGACGAGTAGTACTAGACTGGAACTTCGAATTGATGCATAAATATTAAGCGTGCTTTCAAGCTAGGCGCCAGTCTACACACGTTTATTACAATGTCAATCAAGAAACTTCTTAAACCATCCCAAATTAGCATCTTGGTAGATCGCAATAATCGGGTCGCCCTAACAAAATCTATCCTTTATAGTCCTCACAATAATCCTCGCAATCGCAACTCTGTGTGTGGAAAATAAATCAGGGTAATGATCGACATGAACAACCAAGCGAACTCTAATTATCATCGAATTGCGCAGGCCATCGACTACATCACTCTACATTTTAAAGCTCAGCCCTCGCTGAATGAGATAGCGAAAGCCATTGGGCTAAGCCCATTTCACTTCCAAAGATTATTCACTGAATGGGCAGGCGTAAGCCCTAAAAAATTTATGCAATACCTCAGCATCGAATACGCGAAAGACCTATTAAAAAAAGAACGATCAAGCTTGTTGAATACCGCCCATAGAACAGGATTATCGGGTACCAGTCGGCTGCACGATTTGTTTATCAACATTGAAGGCATGACACCCGGTGAATATAAAAATGGCGGTGAAAAACTAACAATAAATTATTGCTTTGCAACAAGCCCTTTTGGAAAATTAATCGTTGCATCAACGGAAAAAGGAATTTGCCATATTTTTTTTGAAGACGATGAGCAGCAAGCATTGCATGATCTTAAGCAGCGCTTCCCCAACGCC
>CAZZEV010000054.1:0-13982 GCA_964653305.1 uncultured Cellvibrionaceae bacterium
TTAAAGACACACGGCTGCCATACATAATGCGAGTGAGTTGATCGCGCCCCAAACTGTCTGTACCTAACCAGTGCTGTGCAGAAGGTGCCGTTGCGCCCAATTCTAGATTTTGGCCTTCATAGGTATAAGGCGCGATAAAAGGCGTTAATAAAGCGATCACGATAAAAAACAATAAAACACATAAACCCATCATCGCCATTTTATTGTTGCGCAAACGTATTAACGCATCTTGAGTCAGCGACCTGCCTTGTTGAATTTCTATATTGGCCATCTTAATTACCCTCACTCATTTGCTGACGGAGCTTGGGGTTTAACCAGACCAAGAGAATATCAGCTAACAAATTGAAGATCACAATCAAAAAGGCGAAGAAAATTGTGCAACCCATAATCATGGTGTAATCACGATTAAAGGCTGCCTGTACATAAAAACGACCAATACCAGGAACTTGGAAAATGGTTTCCACAACAAAAGAACCCGCCAACAATCCTGCTATAGCTGGGCCAAGAAAAGAAACAACCGGTGTAATACCACCGCGCAAAGCATGTACAAATACAATGCGCGCCGTTGATAGGCCTTTAGCTTTTGCCGTGCGAATATAATCTTGCGATAAAACCTCTAGCATACTGCCGCGACTGATACGGGCGATGTAAGCCGCATAAGAAGCGCCCAACGTAATTGAAGGTAAAATTTTATCGCCGGGGATTTGTCCCCAACCAACAATTGGCAACCATTGCAGCCAAATTCCAAATACTAAAAGCAGTAATGGCCCCAATACAAAAGAAGGCAAACAAATCCCCAACATAGCGCTAGACATAGGTACATAATCTTGCAAGCTATTAGGTTTTAGCGAAGCCATAATGCCCGCGCTTAAACCAACCACTAACGCAAAGGCCATGGCGTAAAAACCTAACTCAAAAGTCACAGGAAAGCCTGCGGCAATTAAATCGTTCACTGTGTGACTTGGGTATTTAAAAGACGGGCCAAAATCGCCCTGCAACAAATTTCCCGTGTAGCGAATAAATTGCTGCCATACGGGTTCATCTAAATGATAGCGCGCATTTAAATGCTTTAAGATTTCTGGCGAAGCTTTACGTTCTTGATCAAAGGGTCCGCCTGGTGCGGCATGCACAAGAAAAAACGTCACCACAGTCACTAACATCAATACTGGAACTGCCTGCAACAATCGCTTTAATAAAAAAAGAAACATGCTAACAACCTGCTATTGGCGAGAACATTCTAATTAGTGGATTCTAAATAGATGTATTTGTAAGGATGGTAATCCAAAATATTTTTGTAATAGCCTTTCACGCTAGGCGACACCAAATTATTAGTCGTGTAGCCATAAAGAGGAATTAACGGCATCTCATCAATTAAAATCTTGTCTGCTTCTTGAAAATATTCGAAGCGCTCATTTTGAGTCTTAGCACGTTCTGAGAGTTCCATTAGCTCGTCATATCGTTTACTCCCCCATGCTGAATCATTCATGGGGTCGTGAGTCATCATGGCGAACAAAAAAGACGAAGGATCCAAAACATCTGCAACATTTCCTCTGCGCATAATCTGAAAGTCTTTGGAGTTACGTGCATCCAAATAAACCTTCCACTCCAAGTTGCGCAAGGTGATATCAACACCTAAGTTTTTCTTCCACATTTGCTGGATTGCAAGTGCTGTTTTCAAATGATCCGCATGGTTATTATAAGTAAGCTCTATTTTAGGAAAGCCTTTGCCATTGGGATAACCTGCTTCTGCCAGCAATTTTTTCGCCAATTCAATGTCATAGGAAAAATTAGCGCGTGCGATGTAGCCATAGGGATCATCTGGCGTGTAGTGGAACGCTGGAGTCTGCCCGCCCTTAGTCACATTTTTAACCAGTGATTCTCTATCAATTGAATAGGACAAAGCCTTTCTTACTCGTACATCATCCAAAGGTTTAACCTGTGTGTTAAATACATAGTAATAAATAGCGTAAAAAGGATAATTATAATAGGCAGGCGAGTCCTTATACTTTTCAACTTTTTCGCTTGGCAAAAACTCTGTTTTATGAACCTGCCCAACTTTAAACATGCGCTCTTCAAGCAATTGATTGTCGTAGGGATAAAAATGAATTTCATTAAGCTTCACGTTGGCCGCATCCCAATAATACGGATTTCGCTTCACCGAAAAAATTACACTGGGAATCCACTCTTTAATTACAAAGGGGCCGTTACCCACAAAGCTTTCAGGCCGAGTCCAGCGAGTACCGCGTTCTTTAAAGGCTTCAAACTTTTCAATGGTCTTTTTCTGTACAGGGTAGGCAGCAAAATTATCTAGCTGAACTAAAAAATAAGAGACAGGAAAATTTAACGTAACTTGAAAATGAGACTCATCCAATGCTTTTATTCCCACCTCACTAAAGTCTTTAATTTCACCTTTGTAGTAAGCTTCGGCATTTTTAATGACAAAAAAATCAGGGGTATATTCGCAGCCTATTTCAGGCTGCAATAATCTCTGCCATGAATATTCAAAGTCATAGGCAGTTAATTTATCGCCATCCGACCATTTTGCCGTATCGCGAATATGGAAAGTATAAACAGTACCGTCTTCTGAAATAGTCCAAGAATCTGCAACACCAGGTACAACCTCCAAAGTCTTAGGATGCTTTGCAACCAAGCCTTCAAAAATTGCCATCTGTAAATGATATTCTTGCAAACCGCTGGTCACATGGGGATCAACTTCTGGAGGCTCAAGCATATTGCTAATATGCATAATCTGTTGTTCATTGCCAATTTCAACAAGCGTTTTATGCTTACCTTTACAGCTAGTAAGCGCAAACAAGGCAACAAATAGAATGAGAAAATAATGCAGTAAATTTTTCATGAAGGCTCGAAAGAAGTGTGACGATTAAACATTGTTGTCGCCTATCCAACCACATAAATTATGAAGGTGGATATCCTTGCTTCAAGAGCTATATCGCCGCTTACGCGGGGATGACGATGAGGCTTGAATTGGCTTGTTGATATATTTCCCACAAGCCAATTCAATAATTGAGGCAATCAATGTGCCTTTTCTAAGGTTTTTGTAAAAGCTTCGAAACTAAAGGGGCGCCCCAAGAAATCTTGCACTAAATCTGCAGCATCTTTTGATCCGCCGGGCGCCAAAACCATTCTGCGATAACGCTGCGCGATTTCAGGGTTGCGCAAACCCTGTTTTTCAAACTCGCTAAACATATCGCTCGCGATGACCAATGACCACATATAAGTGTAATAAATAGCAGAGTAGCCATTTAAGTGACCAAAGCTGGCGTAAAAGTGTGTGCCATCTACATAACCAAAGGGCGAATAAGTTGCTTGTATCTTTGCGGTAAGTTTATCGAGATCAATCTCAGCAGGATTTTTGTTGTAGACATTCAACGAAGTAGCCGCATAAAACAATTGATGTTTAGTCCATAAGCCACGACCAAAATCGCGACCTGCACGCATTTTTTTCACCAAGGCTTTTGGAATGACTTCGCCTTTTTGATTGCGCGCAAAACTGGCAAGAGTTTCGGCATCCCATACCCACTCTTCCAACATTTGCGAAGGCGCCTCTACAAAATCCCACTCAGTTCTGGTACCAGAGAAAGCAACGCGCTCATGTTCACCACTAAACATGGTATGCAGCAAATGACCAAACTCATGCAGAAAAGTTTCTACATCACTGTGTTCCATGAGTTCATTGGGGTTTTCGCCACCAGGAAAGTTGCACACTAAAGCAGCTATGGGTAACTGCTCGCCTTTTATGCCACTTTGAATTCCAAATTGAGCAGCGTGTTTATATTTCCCTTCGCGCGGGTGCATATCCAAATAGAAGCGGCCAATCACTTGATTGTTATCGACAATCTCAAAGGCTTTCACGGAAGGATGCCAAGTTTCGGTTTGCCAGGGGCGAATAGTCACGCCAAACATGGTTTGCGTTAAATCAAAAATACCCTGCTGGACTTTGGCGAAGGGGAAATACTGACGTATTTTTTGTGCATCAACTTGATATTTTTCTTTCTTAATTAATTCTTGCAAATACATTTTTTGCCAATCATCTACGCGCGTTGCCTTAGGATTGATTTTTTGTAGGCGCTTGAGCAAGACTTGATATTCTTGTTGTGCAAGCGGTGTAGCTAACGCAGAAACTTTATCGATAAACTCTTGCGCATTTTGCGGTGACTTGATCATTTTATCTTCTGTCACATAGGTCGCATAATCTGGGTAACCGAGAATCTGCGCCAATTCATAACGCTTTGCCATGAGATTTTCGAGTACACGTTTATTATCAGGATAAGCCATCTCACGATAGGTTCGATAAAGCCGCTCACGCAACGCATCGCTCTTAGCATATTGCATGACTGGCATATAATCGGGAGTATCTGTAGTGATAACAATTTTTCCATCCGCATTAGGTTGGTGGCGTTCAATATAATCCGCCGGCAAACCTTTTAGCTCTTGTACAGAACTCAGCTCAATTTTTTTACCACCTTCGCGATAATTTTTCTCAAATTGCTGACCGACCAGATTAATTTCTTCGCTGAGTTTTTTTATTTTATCGCGCGTCGCCTGATCTTTATCAACACCCGAACGACGATAATCACGAAGTAAATGTTCAAAGTAACGCTTATCCGTTAGGCTGAGCTTGGCCGCATCAACGCGCTTTAACTGATCATAAATGCTGCGCGACAAACCTATGTCTGTACTCACCTCAACAAAGCGCTGCTCACATACTTCTGCCGCCGAACGAACTTCTTTATTGGGGTGCACATTCGAATAAAGACCTGCACGACTAAGCTGCAAATCCAAAATCAAATCCATGCCATTAAGCTTATTCAAAAGCGCTAAGTCTGTTGCCGGTTTATAGTCAGCAAAACTCGCAAGTTCAGCAGCTAGACGCTTAAAATCTGTCTCACAACTGGCAACGTAAGCTGTGGCTTCCAGATCCTGTGGCGTTTCCCGCCCTATAGATTCGATTGCAGCAAGGTCAGAGGCTTCGATATGTTTGCATACCACCATAACCGACACTACAAACACCTGAGCGGCTTTAATAAGAAGTTTTTGAGCCGAACCTAGACTTTTAGTCATATCTTTTTGCGCCAATCTGAATACATTGAATTTATCTTAAGAATTCTTAAACGGATTAGCCCCAAAAGGCATCCTTAAGCTATTGAAATACAAGTAAGATTCCAAAAATACGCATCATGTTATTACACTTCGTGGGCGACTCAAAGCACTGCGATACATGCCAAAATGTTACTTAAGTATGATTTTTAATAAACAAATCAATAAATTGATATAATTTTTCACTCACTAATCGCATATTACGTTACAGATGCTAAGCTTGGTTTAACTTCAACCTTCTAAGCATGATTATAACTATGCGCGCACACCTACTTACGGAAGATCAGCGAGATTGCCTACAGGAAATTACCAACGTTGCCATGGGGCGTGCGGGTGATAGACTGGCAAGATTACTGGATGTCTTCGTGGTGTTATCGATTCCCCATGTAAGCATTCTCAACCCTACCGATATTGCCATGGCGCTCCACTCTCTAAACCGTGAGAGTAATGATGTTGTGCACGGCGTTTGCCAAGGTTTTATTGGCGGTGGCATTGCGGGTGAAGCCATGCTGATATTCAATGGCACCGACTTTAACGATTTAGCCAAGCTGCTTAAATATGACCGTGTGGCAGATGAACAAGCGGAATATGAGCTGCTTATGGATACGGCCAATGTGTTGAATGGCGCTTGTATGAAGGGCCTTGCAGAGCAACTAGATACTCATTTCAGCTTTGGCCCCCCTATGCTATTGGGTCAGCATTGCAATATTGCTGACCTACTCCAAAATAACAATATGACGTGGAAGCAGGCATTAGTAGTAGAAATCAACTATTCTATTGAAAACCATAAAATTAATTGTGACCTCCTGATAGTGATTGCGGAACATTCGATCGCTGGACTGGTGGAAAAGCTGAATTATTTACTCGACTAATAGCGCCTATATCGAATGACAACAACCACTCAAGAAATGACTAAGTTTTTCGAAGATGTTCATTGGCTAATGGATATCTTACAAAATATTGATGTCGGCCTAGTTGTGATGGATAAAAACTATAACATCGCCCTGTGGAATAGCTTTATGCAAAACCACAGCGGTAAAGCCCCAGAAGATGTTCTCCAACGCAGCATATTCACTGTTTTCCCAGAACTCTCTGAAACTTGGTTTAAACATAAAGCACAATCAGTATTTGTACTTCAAAACGCTACGTTTACCACGTGGGAACAAAGGCCTTATTTATTTCGCTTTCCGCACTATCGCCCCATTACAGGTACTGCGGAGCACATGTACCAAAACAGTACCATTATTCCCCTCATGGATTCCAAAGGGAACGTTGAGCAAATTTGTTTGATCGTTTATGACGTTACCGATACCGCCATTAACAAAATGGCGCAACAACAAGCCAATAACCAATTACAGAATCTTAGCCGTACCGACCATTTAACAGGTTTGTTCAACCGTGGCTACTGGGAATTGCGCTTAATTCAGGAATTCAAACGTTTTGATCGCTACGACCAAGAATCTACGTTAATCATGATGGATATTGACCACTTCAAAAAGGTTAATGATAAATATGGACACACTGTTGGTGATGATGTAATTCGCCAAGTCAGTCGCGCAATGAAAGAACAAGTTCGTGATTTAGATATTGCAGGCCGTTACGGCGGTGAAGAATTTGGAGTGATTCTTACTGGTACAGATGCTCAAGGTGCAGCCGTGTTTGCGGAAAGATTGCGTACTACCGTTGAAAAGATGGTGGTTATATCTGAAGGCCAACAGGTACGATTTACTATCAGTATGGGGATTTCACAATTGAGCGACAAAATTGTCGATCATCGCGCTTGGATTGAAAAGGCTGACGCCGCGCTCTATCAATCGAAGGAAGGTGGTCGCAATCGCTTCACGATTGCCTCTTGATTACAGCCTGCATCTGATTTGATTCATATGATCTTGCTTCTGCCGTCAAATACCAAACAAATAGGGAAACAAAGCTCTTTTATGCGCTGCTGATAACGCCTCTACACAAGCCTTATTGCGCTCGGGAATCTCTTCTACACCCTCAAAATACTCTATAGCCTTAGCCAAGCTCGCCTCACGGATAATGTGAATGATGGGGTATGGCGAGCGATTCGTTAAATTTTCGTCATCATCTGGATCTGCTCCTGCAAAGCAATAATTGGGGTGGAAACTTGCTAATTGATACACGCCCTGCCAACCCTGCCGTTTAAGCTGCGACTGTGCCCAAATCAAGAATTGGGTGTAATCAAAAAAATCTTGCAGTGCATTAGGCAAAATTAATAAAGTTGTCTCAAGTTCAGCAACAGGTGTCTGATCTAATCTTTCCATCTCCGCAATCAAATCAGTCAACACATCTTCTTCAAGACTGGATTCACTCAACTGAAAACGAACACGATTCTCACCTGTAGGCCTACCTGCAAATGGACATAGATTTAAGCCAATTACCACAGTGTTTAACCACAGAATTACCTTTTGCTTTACCGAACTCATAATAAATCCACCCAACTAGAAATAAATAACACGCATAAAAAAAGAGCTGCAAGCAGCTCTTTTTGATAAAGCACATAACAATTATTGTGGACGTTTAATTTTGGCAACTTCTTCTAAATGCGATTGAAAACTCTTGAAATCATATTCGCCAGTAATGTTCGCCAATTGCGTTGCAATTGCAGCGCGCTGTTCAGCAGGAACCTTGTCCTCAGCAGCCAAGGTGACCGCACTGAGAACCACAACCGCATGATCCCCCTTAGCGGTTCTTACACTACCTGAAACAGTCTTGTTAGCTGCCGGGGACGCCAAACTAAATGTATACTGCAATACATCTCTATCAGTTGCACTATCGCTACGAGTAACGCCTACTGCCGCTTTAGCCTCCAAGCCTAAGGCTTTAGCTTGATCTGCAAGACTAGCGCCAGAATTAAGCGCAGTAATTACACCCTGTGCTTGTTGAGCCAATAGAACCTGTATTTTTTCTGCACGAACAACAGCAGTGATTTGTTCTTTAACCACTTCAAGAGGTTGCAATTGTGCCGGTTTGCGATCGGTCTTTTTCAAAACCAAAACACGGCTTGGCTCCAACTCAATCACTTCACTAGCATTGCCTTGTTCTAATACCTCAGCAGAAAAAGCTGCAGTAACTACGGCATTATTAGCTGTTAAATCTTTACCGCTGGTTTTGGTAAACAAACCCGTATTTTGCGCAGTAAGACCTAACTCTTTAGCAACATCAGCCAAGCTATCTGCGTTGTAAGCTAAATCTTTTAACTTTTCCAACTTGGCACCAAATTGACTTTCAGCTTCGCTACGCTTTAATTGATCGATGATAGCCGCTTTAGAATCTTCAAAAGTTGGCGCATTAGAGCCGCGCTCTGCGAGTAATTTAATAATATGAACGCCAGCTTCAGTTTTCACTGGAGCAGAAACTTCATTAACTTTCAGCTTTGCCAACGCCGCTTCAAATTCTGCAGGGAAAGCATCACCCGATGAGAAACCCAAGTCACCACCTTGAGCTTTTGATCCCTCGTCAGTCGAAAATTCGGTAGCCAATTTAGCAAAATCCTCACCTGCAGCCAGCTTAGTTTTTATTTCTTCAGCACGTTTTTGAGCATCAGCACCGTCCAACAAAATATGCGCAGCTTGACGCTCAGTTTTGGCAACAAAAGCTTTGGTGTTCTGTTCAAATTGCTTCTGAACCTGCTCATCAGTCACCGCAATATTTTTAGCTAACTCTGCAGAGCTTAGCTCAACATAATCAACAGCCACTTGCTCTGGCGTTGTGTAAGTTTGTGGATTTGCATCGTAATACGCCTTCACATCTTTATCTTCAACGACTACCGATTTTTCAGCGGCTTCTACCGGAAGAACAAGATAATTAAAATCTCGCGTTTGAAAATACAAACCAGCGAAGCTCTTTAATTCTGCGGGCGTAACAAAAGCTGTATTCGCAATTGCTGTCTGTAGTTGATAAATAACCTTTCTATCAACCGCGTCTTTTAGGTATACAGCATAGGTTTCATAACCCTGATTGTTAATTACGCGCAAAAAACTTTCCTGATCAAACACTCCATCTTTTTGCAAAAATGGGATTGCGGCAATTTCTGCGCCAATAGCAGTTTTGCTAGCGGTCAAACCACCTTCTCGTCCGGCCTGAGCGAGCAAAGCTTCTGATATTAATGTATCTACAGCAGGCGTACGCAACCTTTCGTCACTCAAATACTCTGCAGGAATAGAGTCACCAAAACGACTCAGCATTTCTTGCTTCTGGCGTTGGATCCCACGAAGAATATCTTCCTCCGTAATTTTCTCGCCATTAACAGAGATTGCCCTGCTCGCCTCCGCATTGCCCTGAAAAAGAGCCTCAGTACCAAACAAGGCGAAAATAACAATGATGAAACCAATGATGATTTTCGCAATCATGCCCGTAGACTTGTCACGCAATTCTTGTAGCATTTTAAACTCCCAACAGACTCTCTAACGTATAAGCACAAAAGCATTCAAACACTATGCTGCTTTGCCATGATAAGGTGCGATTTCTAGAATCGATCCACAAATCAACATCGATTTAATATACAAAATTTTTTCAATAAAAAAGGCGCACTTAAAAGATGCGCCTTTTTTCTAGCCTACCACCAACGTGATGAACAGAAGTGGGCAGCGCTATAAAAATTAATTTACAGCGTCTTTCAACGCTTTACCCGCTTTAAAACCAGGAACTTTAGAAGCGGCAATTTGAATTTCTTTACCGGTTTGCGGGTTGCGACCAGTACGCGCAGCACGATCTTTCACTGCGAAAGTACCAAAACCAACCAATACAACTGAATCACCACTTTTCAGGGCACTAGTGATATTTTCTACGACTGCATCTAGCGCACGGCCTGCGGCTGCTTTTGGAATGTCTGCTGAGGCGGCAATCGCTTCGATAAGTTCAGTTTTGTTCACACTTGACCCCTTTCTGATTATTTGTTCAACCAACGAATTTGGCGCTCCTATGCCTGAAGAAACAAGCCGAGCGCTACCCATACAATAAATGAATTGCGATTTATACCAACTGAGAAGATGGGGGTCAAGGAAACATCAAACTTTCTACGGGGCAATTTGAGTTTTGTACAATTTATAGCCGCCTTCCTTGGCGACACTGTGTCATTTCACCACGATTTCATTGCTAGTGAGTGCTGATACGCGCAGACTCGGATTTTTGTGCCGCCTGCTGAAGCGCGCGGTATTCCTCATCCGAGAGCGGTTTTGGCATATGCTGCAAGGCTATTTCGAGTACCTCATCAATCCACTGCACCGGCTTAATTGAAAGATCTGCTTTGATATTAGCGGGAATTTCTTTCAAATCACGCTCGTTACCAGCGGGAATGATCACCGTCTTAATTCCGCCGCGATGTGCCGCCAATAACTTCTCCTTCAAACCACCAATACGCAAAACTTCGCCACGCAAGGTAATCTCACCCGTCATAGCCACATCTGCTCGCACTGGAATTCCCGTTTGCACTGAAACCAACGCCGTACACATAGCGATACCTGCGCTTGGGCCATCTTTCGGGGTTGCGCCTTCTGGAACGTGAATATGGATATCAACCTTCTCGTGATAATCCGGCGCTATGCCTAAAACCTGCGCGCGCGATCTCACCACAGTTAATGCCGCTTGAATCGACTCTTGCATCACATCGCCCAGCGAACCGGTTTTAATGATGCGGCCTTTGCCCGTTACAGCAGAGGATTCAATCGTCAGCAACTCACCACCAACCTGCGTCCACGCCAAACCAGTCACTTGACCAACTTGATCGTTAACTTCGGCTTTGCCAAAATCAAACTTATGAACACCCAACAATTCTTCAAGCTCAGCTGAATCAATTACGTCTGCAGTTAAGCTTTTAGATTTCACATGACGCGTAACCACCTTTCGGCAAAGCTTGGCAATTTCACGTTCCAAGCCACGGACGCCCGCTTCACGAGTGTAGTAACGCACTATGTCGCGAATCGCTTCTTGTTTGATATCCACTTCATTTTCTTTCAAACCATTCGCTTTCATTTGTTTGGGAATCAAATAGCGAGTTGCAATACTCAACTTTTCATCCTCGGTGTACCCTGGGATGCGAATAACTTCCAAACGATCCAACAGAGGGCCAGGAATATTCATGGAGTTAGACGTACATACAAACATCACATCCGACAAATCGTAATCTACCTCAAGGTAGTGATCGTTGAAGTGATTATTTTGTTCAGGATCTAACACTTCCAGCAAAGCTGAAGCTGGATCTCCGCGATTGTCCATACCCATTTTGTCAATTTCGTCGAGCAAAAAGAGGGGATTTT
Organism: uncultured Cellvibrionaceae bacterium; assembly: GCA_964653305.1. Classification (GTDB taxonomy): domain Bacteria; phylum Pseudomonadota; class Gammaproteobacteria; order Pseudomonadales; family Cellvibrionaceae; genus Cellvibrio. The sequence continues at coordinate 11,397 of CAZZEV010000054.1, forward strand.
TCACGCCGACTTTCGCCATTTTCTGAATGAGCTTACCGGGTAAAGAACCGATGTACGTTCTTCTATGGCCGCGAATTTCCGCTTCATCGCGCACACCACCCAAGGCCATGCGTACAAACTCTCGGTTAGTTGCACGCGCAATGGATTCACCGAGCGACGTTTTACCTACACCCGGAGGTCCAACCAAACACAAAATTGGACCTTTGACTTTTTTCACGCGCTGTTGCACGGCGAGATACTCAAGGATGCGTTCTTTCACCTCATCCAAGCCATAGTGATCTTTATTTAATACTTCTTCTGCACGAATCAAATCGTGCCGCACCTTACTGCGTTTAGACCAAGGTACCTTGATCATCCAATCGATATAAGCGCGCAAAACTGACGCCTCTGCCGACATGGGCGACATCATTTTTAATTTATTGGCTTCAGCACGAGCTTTATCCTCTGCCTCTTTAGGCATTCCTGCCGCCGCGATTTTTCTATCAATCTCGTCGGCTTCGCTAACTTCTTCACCCATTTCACCGAGTTCTTTTTGAATAGCTTTTATCTGCTCATTCAAATAGTACTCGCGCTGACTTTTTTCCATTTGTTTTTTAACGCGGCCGCGAATTTTTTTCTCAACCTGGAAAACATCAACTTCGGTATCCATTAAGCCAAGCAAATGATCGAGGCGCGCGCGCACATCAGTAATTTCTAACACGGCTTGTTTTTGTGCGAGTTCGAGCGACATATGCGCCGCGATGGTATCAGTCAAACGACCCGGATCATCTATACCCGACAGAGAGGTAATAACTTCAGCGGGTACTTTTTTGCTGAGATTTACATATTGCTCAAACTGACTCACCGCCGCAGATACCATGGCATGAGCTTCAGCGCTTGAAACACCCACATCTTCTAGCGGTGAAATTTGCGCTTTGAAATAGGTATCCAGCTCTTCGATTTTTTCAATCTGTGCACGCTCTTTACCTTCGATCAACACCTTAACCGTGCCATCTGGCAGCTTAAGCAATTGAAGAATTGATGCGATAGTACCCACGCTGTAGAGATCTTCGGCTTTAGGATCGTCGAGAGACGGATTTTTTTGCGCAACCAACAGCACATGCTTATCAGCAGCCATGGCTATTTCAAGCGCTTCAATAGATTTTTGGCGACCGACAAATAAGGGGGTGACCATATGGGGGTAAACCACCACGTCGCGCAGTGGCAAAAGTGGCAATTCATTGAGTGTTGGCGAAGTAAAATCTTGTGTTTCCATTTGTCATCCTCACGTGTAGAGGTAAAGACCTCGTTACCTAGGTTAAGAGTGGGGGAAGTTTGTTGAATTACAAGTTTATTACCATTAAATATGTAAAAAGGGCGCTAAATAGCGCCCTTTTTATGCATCTCGTTCAAAAAACCAGCAAGACAAATTATTCGTCTGAGGCTGCTTTTGCAGGCATATCCATGTTTTCATAAACCAACAGGGGTTCTGATTCACCTTTGATCACTGACTCGTCAACAACCACCTTGACGACGTTTTCTTCAGAGGGAATTTTGTACATGGTATCGAGCAGAACGTTTTCCATAATTGAGCGCAAACCGCGAGCACCGGTTTTGCGCTCCATCGCACGAGCAGCAACTGCCTCTAGAGCATCGGGACGGAAATCAATGCTCACACCTTCCATTTCAAACAAACGTGCGTACTGTTTAGTCAGCGCATTTTTAGGTTCAGTTAGGATTTGGATAAGCGCGGCTTTGTCCAATTCATCCAAGGTAGCAATAACCGGTAAACGACCTACGAACTCAGGAATCAGACCATACTTCACCAGATCTTCTGGTTCCAAATCATGCAAGGTTTCACCGAAATTGCGCTTCTCGTCTTTGCTCTTCACTTCTGCAGAGAAACCTATACCGCCTTTCTCTGAACGATCGCGAATTACTTTATCTAAACCAGCAAATGCACCACCACAGATAAACAGAATGTTAGAGGTATCCACCTGCAAAAACTCTTGCTGTGGATGTTTACGACCACCCTGAGGAGGAACAGAAGCAACAGTACCTTCAATCAATTTCAACAGTGCTTGCTGTACACCTTCGCCCGATACATCTCGAGTGATAGATGGGTTGTCAGACTTACGTGAAATCTTGTCAATTTCGTCGATATACACAATGCCCTGTTGAGCCTTGTCTACATCGTAATCGCATTTTTGCAGCAACTTCTGAATGATGTTCTCGACATCCTCACCCACATAACCGGCTTCAGTCAGCGTAGTTGCATCGGCGATAGTGAAAGGAACATCCAACAGACGCGCAAGGGTTTCAGCCAACAGCGTTTTACCGCTACCTGTAGGCCCAACCAAAAGAATATTACTTTTGCCTAATTCAACTGGCTCTTTCTCTTTGGTTTTGGAGCCCAAACGCAAGCGCTTATAATGGTTGTATACGGCAACGGCCAACACTTTTTTGGCGCGACGCTGACCAATAACATATTGATCGAGAATGGCGGCAATTTCATGGGGCTTGGGCAACTTCTCTGAAGAGCCCTCAGTTGTGCTTTCTTGAATCTCTTCGCGAATAATATCGTTACAAAGATCAACACACTCATCG